>NZ_JBYIQP010000008.1:0-132120 GCF_057707665.1 Actinacidiphila sp. bgisy167
TTAAGGCCCGGCCCCGCGACGGAATCGCATACTTTTGTCCCTTTCGGGGGACGTTCCTGACCATGCCCGCCCCGTCAGCCTCCCCCGACCGGCAGACGGTCGAGGTGGACGGCCGCCGCCTGGTCCTCACCCACCTGGACAAGGTCGTCTTCCCGGCCACCGGACACACCAAGGCCCGACTGCTGCAGTACTACGCGGGCATCGCCCCGCTCCTGGTGCCGCACGCCGACGGGCGCCTGGCCTCCTTCGTCCGCGCCCCCGAGGGCCCGAACGCCCAGCGCTGGTTCGCCAAACGCCCGCCCGCCGGCACACCCGACTGGATCACCACCGCCGGCGAGGCCGACGAGCCGCACATCGTCGTCGACTCCGTCCCCGCCCTCGTCGCCGTGGCCAACCTCGGCGCCTGGGAGGTCCACGTCCCGCAGTGGACGGTGGCCGGCGGCCGCGACGCCCACGACCGGCTCGTCCTCGACCTCGACCCCGGCGAGGGCGCCGACCTCGTCCTGTGCTGCCGGGTCGCCGAACGCCTGCGGCAGATGATGGAGGAGGACGGGCTCAGCGCCTTCCCCGTGACCTCCGGCAGCAAGGGGCTCCACCTCTACGCCCCGCTGCGGCCGACGCCTGAGGCCGCCGCCACGGGCTACGCCAAGGCGCTCGCCGCCCGCATGCGCGACGAGCACCCCGGTCTCGTCGTCTTCTCCATGACCCGCAGCCTGCGCGCCGGGAAGGTCTTCATCGACTGGTCGCAGAACGCCTCCGCGAAGACCACCGCCTGCCCCTACACCCTGCGGCTGCGCGACCGTCCCGGCGTCGCCACCCCCGTCACCTGGGACGAGGTCTCCGCCTGCCGGAAGGCCGAGGACCTCGCCTTCACCCCGGACGAGGTCCTGGAACGCGCAGCCGGCCACGGCGACCTGCTGGCCGCCCTCCACGACGCCACCGGACGCGGCACCCTGCCGTGACAGCCGCCCCGCGCCGACCGCCCCGTGCCGGCCGCCGCCGTCGGCGAGCCGTTCCCCGCGCCCGGGCGCGCACGGGTCGAAGCTGACCTCATGGATCCCGCGCCGCCGGCAGTAACCCTTCGACCACCGGTCGACGTCATGCGACCCCGGCCGGCGGACGAGATCCCCCCGGGGGACAGCATGCCCGGCGGCTGCCAGTACTCCCTCAAACTCGACGGGTTCCGCGCCCTCGCCTTCGTCCTCGACGGCGAAAGGGTCTTCCTGCAGTCCCGGTCGCGAAGGGACCTGTCCGGGGAGTTCCCCGAGATCGCCGCGCACCTGGGAGCCCACCTGCCGGCCGGAACCGTGCTGGACGGCGAGTTGTGCGCCTACCGCGAGGGCCGGCTGAGCTTCACCGACCTGCTGCGCTCCCACCGGGACCGCGAGCGGGCGGGAGTACCGGTGTCCTACATCGCGTTCGACATCCTCGCCGTCCCGGGCCGGGACGTCAGGGCCCTGCCCCTGGGCGAGCGGTGGGAGCTCCTGGGCGCGGCGCTCTCGGGAGTCGGTCCGCCGCTGCAGCGTGTGCTGGCGACGACGGACGAGGCAACGGCCCACGACTGGTTTCGTGACATGAGAGCCGTGGGCGTCGAAGGGATCGTGGCGAAGGCGCTGAGATCGCCGTATCGGGCCGGGGCGACCTGGAACTGGAGGAAGATCCGGCACTCCGACACCACGGACGGCGAACTCCTCGGGGTCTTCGGCGCGCTGCGGCGGCCGCGGGCCCTGCTCGTCCGGCTCCCCGACGGCCGGACGGTGAAGACCTCGCCCCAGCTGACCACGGTGCAGGCACGGCAGGTGGCCGACCTCGTGGGCGACCGCCCGGGCGAACCGGCGGACCACCCGGAGCACGGCCCGGTGTGGATGCTGGGCGAGCCCCTCCCCGTGGAACTGCGCCAGGCGGCCGGACGCCACGAGACCGCCCGCTTCGTCCGCGTACGGCCTGACGCGTGAACGCGGGGCGCGCCTGCCACCTGTCAGGAGCGGGCCGCCGCGGGCATTTCGCGGGTGCGGGTCCAGCGCAGCAGGGTGTCCGCGTCCCAGGTGTTGACCACCCGCTCCGGGGGCACGCCGCACTCCTCGGCCCGGGCACAACCGAAGATCTGCCAGTCCAGCTGGCCGGGGGCGTGGGCGTCGCTGTCGATGCTGAAGAGCACGCCGGCCTCGACGGCCTGGCGCAGCAGCCGGCGCGGCGGGTCGAGGCGGTCCGGACGGCTGTTGATCTCCAGGGCCACCCCGAAGCGCTCGCACGCCGCGAGGACCAGGTCCGCGTCGAACTCCGACTCCGGGCGCCGCTTGCCGGCCACCAGCCGCCCCGTGCAGTGGCCCAGCACGTCCACGAGCGGATTGCTGATCGCGGAGATCATGCGCCGGGTCATCTCGTCCCGTCCCATGCGGAGCTTGGAGTGGACGGAGGCGACGACCACGTCCAGCCGGTCCAGCAGCCCCGCGTTCTGGTCGAGGGCGCCGTCGGCGAGGATGTCGCACTCGATGCCGGTCAGCAGCCGGAAGGACGGCGGCAGCCGCTCGTTCAGCTCGGCCACCGCGTCCAGCTGGGCGCGCAACCGCTCGGCGGTCAGGCCGCGGGCGACGGTCAGCCGGGGCGAGTGGTCGGTGAGCGCCGCCCACTCGTGGCCGAGCTCCATCGCGGTCCGGGCCATCGCCTCGATCGGGCTGCCGCCGTCGGACCAGTCCGAGTGCACGTGGCAGTCGCCGCGCAGCGCGGCCCGCATCCGCCGGCCCGCGTCGCCCGCCGGCCGGGCCACGGCGTCCGCGGCGCCCTCCGCCAGCCGGGTGAGGTAGGCGGGCCGCTCACCCGCCAGGGCCTCCCGGACGACCGCGGCGGTCTTCGGCCCGAGCCCCTTGACCTCCTCCAGGCCGCCCGGCCGCTGCGCCCGCCGCCGCAGCTCCTCCGGCGGCAGCGCGGCGATCACGGCGGAGGCGCCGCGGAAGGCACGGACCCGGTACGTCGGGGCGCCGTCCCGTTCCAGCAGGAACGCGATCCGGTCCAGCGCCTCGACGGGGTCCATGCCTCCAGCATCACGTCTTGTCGCGGAACCTCGCCACCGCCAGCGGCGCGCTGATCACCGTGATGCCCACGGCCCACATCACCGTCATCGTCGCCGAGTGGGCCACGGCGCCGCCGTTGATCAGGTTGCGGGAGGCGTCCGCGAGGTTGGACAGCGGGTTGTAGCGGGTGAAGGCCTCCAGCCAGCCCGGCATGGTGGTCGGCTTGGCGAAGATCGAGCTGCCGAACTGCAGCGGCAGGACGACGATCATGGCGAGCCCCTGGACGGACTGGGGGGTCCGGGCGACCAGACCCAGGAGGATGAAGACCCACATCAGCGAGGCCCCGAAGGCCAGCGACAGCACCACCGCGCCCAGCAGCCCGAACACGCCGTTGTCCACGTGCAGCCCGAGGATGAAGCCCATCAGCAGCAGGATCACCGTGGCGACCAGCGCCCGGCCGATCTCCACCACGATCTTCGCGATCAGCACGGAGGAGCGGGCGATCGGCATCGTCCGGAAGCGGTCCATCACCCCCGTCTTGAAGTCGGAGTTGACGCCCGTGCCGACGGCCATGGCGATGTTCATGCCCATCATGGCCATCAGGCCGGGCACCATGTAGTTGACGTACTTCTCCTGGCTGCCCTCGAGCGCGCCGCCGAAGACGTACACGAACAGCAGCGTGAAGACGATGGGCATCAGCAGCGCGTCGAACATCGACTCCGGGTCCTGCCGGATCTGCAGGACGTTGCGCCGCACGAGGGCGCCGATGTGGCGCAGGTTGGCGCGCAGCCCGATCCGCGGATCGGCGGTCGTGGCCCTGGTGCCCCCTGCGGGGACGGTGACGGCGGTCATGCCGCGAGCTCCTCTCGTTCCCGGGTGCCGCTGCCGTGCGTGACGGCCAGGAACACCTCGTCCAGGCTGGGCAGATGGGTGTCGATGCCGGCGATGGCGAAGCCGTGCGCGCCGAGCGAGGCCACGATCTGCGTCAGCTGCCCGTCGCTGAGGATCGGCACGTTGAGCACCCCGCCCGTGTGGTCCGCCACGGCCCGCGCGCCCGCGCCGAGCGCCGCCGCCATCGCGTCCAGCGCCCCCGGGTCCACCGGCCGCACCTGCAGCGTCCGGCCGCCGACCTTGGCCTTCAGCTCCTCGACCCGGCCGCCGGCGATCACCCGGCCGCGGTCGATGACCGTCAGCTCGTGCGCCAGCTTCTCGGCCTCCTCCATGTACTGCGTGGTCAGCAGCACGGTCGTGCCGTCCGCGACCATGCTCTGCACCTCGTCCCACACCTCGTTGCGGGTGCGGGGGTCCAGACCGGTGGTCGGCTCGTCCAGGTACAGCACCGCCGGGCGTCCGATCATCGACGCCGCCAGGTCCAGGCGGCGGCGCATGCCGCCGGAGTACTGCTTGGCGGGCTTGCGGGCGGCGTCCGTCAGCGAGAACCGCTCCAGCAGTTCGTCCGCCCTGCCGCGGGCGTCCCGGCGGGACAGGTCCAGCAGCCGGCCGATCATGTAGAGGTTCTCGCGGCCCGACAGCGACTCGTCGACCGAGGCGTACTGTCCGGTCAGCCCGATCACCCGGCGCAGCTGCCGGGGCTGCGCCACGACGTCGTAGCCGGCGACCGTCGCGGTGCCGGCGTCCGGCCGGATCAGCGTGGACAGGATCCGCACCAGCGTCGTCTTCCCGGCGCCGTTCGGCCCCAGCACGCCGAGCACGGTCCCCTGCCGCACATCGAGGTCCACCCCGTCGAGGGCCTTCGTCTCCCCGTAGCGCTTGACGAGCCCCCGCACCCTGACGGCGGCGTCCGCGCCCTTGGCATCTCGTTGTGTCATGCCGCCACGGTCGCGCGCCCCACCGACAGGGCACCGACATGTCACCGACAGCCCACCGACAGCCCACCGACAGCCCACCGACATGGCACCGACCTCCGCTCCCGCGCGAGTTCGGCGAGGAGGCGGAGGCGGTGGTCGAGGGTGCCGGTGGTGGTCTCGGCGCCCTTGGTGGCGTACTTGGCGATGTAGGCGGCGACGTGCCGGTCGGTGACGGGGTCGTCTCCAGTGGCCCTTCGCGCCCGTTGCCGGGCCCGCCGAGGGGTGACCGGCCCCGCTGCCGGCGGGTGTGGATGAGGTCGTAGACGGTGGAGCGGCCGACCTTGAGGTAGGCCATGACCTCGGGGACGGTGAGGAGTTCGGTGCCGGCGGTCCCCGCGCTGCTGGACTGGCCAACGCATGCGCCGGCCGACCGTCGAGCCGCCGAGAGCCCCCCGGACCGCCCACGGGGCCCGGGATCTGGCAGGCCGCCGGCCCAAGATCGGGTCAACACCCCGCGGATCGTGGACGCGGTAGGTGGACAGGAGGTGAGGGGAGATCAGTCGGTGGCTTTGGGGTGTCCGGTGCCTGCGTAGGTGATCCAAGCGGTGCGGTTGGCGTCGTCGACGAGATACCAGATGCGGCCGCCGCCGGTGACCTCGTACTGCCAGCGCTCCAGCGTCTGCCCCTTCCAGATCGTGGAGCCGAGCTTGCCCTTGAGGCGGTGGTGGCGCTCGGGGTCGTCGGTGGCGCGCGGGGCGGATCGGATTTGTCGAAGGTGCGGCGGAGGTTGCCTGCTGCGTGGCGGGAGAGATGGTCCCATCCGTTGGCCGCCTCGGTGTTGGCGAAGCGTAGGTCGCATTCGTCGCCGACAGGGGGCGGGGCCGCGCGGTCACCGCGCTTGGGGCTCACTCGGCGGTCTCGCCTTCAGGTACGGGGACAGTGCCGAGGTCGCCCTCGGGCTCGCGGGTAAGGATGGCGTGCAGGGCTGGGTCGGCGTAGATCTCGGCGCTGTGCCGCCACTGGGCCAGCAGGAGGGCGATGGGTGCGAGGTTCTCCAGCGCAGCAGCTCCGCGGGCGGTGTCCACGAGCTCGCCGAGCATCGCCTCGACGTCGTCCTCGGGGAGGAAGACCGACCAGGGCAGGGCATCTGGCAGGGCCTGGCGCAGTGCGGCGGTGTTCTCGGTGCGGACCAGCCCGGCGAGCAGGCGGGCGGTGAAGTCGACGACGGTGGAGTCCTGCTCCAGCTGGTCGGCGCGAATGAGTGCGAGGTCGCCCGCGTCGCGTCGGCGCAGGCGCAGGGCGCGGACCGTGTCCAGGCGCCGGGCGGTGGCAGCGGGGTGGTGGAGCAGCTCGCTGAAGGGCACGTCCTCGTAGGCCGTCGTCATGACATCCACAGTAGCTCGGATGTCCTGCCTCGGGCAGCGGATCGCGGCCGGGGCGCGCTCGGCAAGGAGACGATCGCGATTGCTGGGGAGTCGCAACAGGGCTATACCTCTGACGGCAACCCGACCTGACACCAGCGCATTTCCACGGACGTCAGCGGACTGCCTATTCGCCGTTGACCTGCGAAAACGCAGGTAGGAAGGGGTCGCCCAGCACACGTACTAACGTCCCCGGCGGGCTGCGGTTGCTTCGCCGGTTCGCCCTCGTGGTGGACGCGGGTGCGTGTGGCGGCGGCGCGGACGGCGTGGTCGAGGAGCTGGGCGGTGGCCCAGGCGGGCGGGGTGCTGCCGGGGCCGGTGGGTCCGTCGATGCGGATGACGGCGTGGAAGTGGACCTGGCCCCGTTTCTGGTACTCGGCGACCTTCGCGTACGAGAGGGTGGCGTGGTCCCGCAGGGCCCGCTGCGTCAGCCCCGCCGCCTTCGCGATCTCGCGGCGCAGGTGGTGGTGAAGCGTGCCCACAGGGCCGGGGCATGGGCGTTCCACAGGACCGCGCCCGCGTAGTCGTACGGCCCCCTGCCCGCACCCGACCCCAACCCGGGCAGGCCACCGGCCCAAGATCCCGCCAACACCCGCGTAGTCACGTGACCGTTGTGGGCTGTCAGACGGTGAAGAGCCGCAGCTTGACGCCGATGGAGTCGGCAAGGTGGTTGAGATCCTCGGGATCGCTGGTGACCACTGCGGCCTGGTACTGGACCGCGGTGGCGACGACGATCGCGTCGACGACGTCCGTGGTCCCGGAGGCCGCGCAGGCAACACCGGCGGCGCGACCGGTGCGCTCGTCGTCGGGGCGGATGTCGCAGCCCTTGAGCACGCGCGGAATCTGGTGCTGCGGTCCGCCGCGCCATGCCTGAGCGAGAACTACCACCGGAACAATCGGCCGAATGCGGGCGGCGGTCAGCTCGTCGTGCAGGGCGAGAAAGTCCGGGTTTCGCCGTTCGGCGGCCAGCAGAGCGCCGGTGTCGTAGACGATCGTGCGCACTACCCGGCCGCCCGCCACGGCTCGTCGTCGAGCAGCCCGGCTTCCAGCAGGAACTCGCGGGCGCGCTGCCGAGACTCCTCGGGCAGCTTTCCGTGCTCGCTCTCGTACTCGGCCACCAGCTCGCGGGCAGCGGCACGGCCCGCCGCATGCAGGGCGGCGATGTGGGCCTTCTCGACGGCGGCCTCGGCCAGCCACGCGGAGACCGGCTTGCCCTCTTCCGCTGCCGCCGCCTTGATCGTCTCCTCGACCTCGGGCGGCACCGAGATCGACAGCTTCCGTGCAGTCATGGCTCCACAATAGCGCTTGGTAGGAACACGTTCCTACCGTTTCCTCTGTCTCGCCAAGGTTCAGACCTCTGACGGTAAGCATCCGGACTTGAGGTCGGCGCCGTTCCGGCTGGCCCAAGTGCTTCGATCGGCCTTCGGTCTTTCGGTTCATGACCTGCAATACGTCACCGCATGGGTGCAAGGTGAGATTTCACTGGAAACACTGGAAAGAGCGCCTTCAGATGACTCGGTAAGTCAGCCTCAGCTCATAACATTCTGTAGAAATTTCGAGAGGCCCCACCGAATAGCTATTCGGTGGGGCCTCTCGGGCGTTTGACGGCAACGCTGACGGCAACGCCAGCGGACGACGGCCGCGGCGGGTGGGTCGTCGTGGTCGCCATCGGTCGACCTGAGGGCGTTGCCGAGGGTGTCGATGGCCTGGCGCTGGAGGCGGAGCCTTACGTGGGCGTAGACGCCGGCGGTGACGCCGATGTGGGCGTGCCCCAGGAGTTCCTTGATCACGACGAGGTCGACGCCCTGTTCCAGAAGCAGGGTGGCGGTCGAGTGCCGTAGGTCGTGAAACCGGATGCGGCGAAGCCCTGCGCGGTTGAGGAGTCGACTGAAGCTGCGGGTGAGATTGGCGGGTTCGAGAGGGCTGCCGGTGGGGGTGGTGAACACGAGGCCGTTGTCCGACCAGCTCGTGCCCGCGGCCTTGCGTGCCTCATCCTGCTGTTCCCGGTGAGTCTTCAGCGAGTTGACGCATTCGATGGGGAGGACGATGCGACGTTCGGATGCACGGGTCTTGGTGTGCAGGACGGTCAGGCCGCTGGTGCGGGTGCGCTGGAGGGAACGGTGGACGGCGGCGGTTCCTGTGTTGAGGTCAAGGTCGTCCCAGTGCAGCCCAAGGAGTTCGCCCTTGCGGAGCCCGGTGTGCAGGGCGAGTTCGTACAGGGCGTGGAGCCGGTCGCTGCTGGCTGCGTGGAGGAACTGCCGGGCCTCGCTCGCGGTGAAGGGCTTGAAGCGCCGGGGGCGGGGTGCCGGGATCTTGACATTTCGGGCGACGTTACGGGGAAGGTCGTCTTCGCGGACGGCGTGCTCCAGGGCGGACTTGAGGACCGAGTGGACGTAGGTCACAGTCAGCGGGGAGAGCCGCTTGTTGCAGCACTGGCCGATGGCGCAGCAGGAGCGCCGGTCGGCGTCCTGCCCCTGGGTGCAGCACTGGCAAGCGACGCGGAGGCGGTCGAGGAAGGTGCGGACGTCGCGGGCGCCACCGCGACCACCCCGACCATGATGCCGAGGCTGATGACCAAGACGGCAGGGAGGTCACCGAACCCGCAAGCGGAACGGCGGCCCGCGTCGAGGCGCTGGAACGTGCCCTGGCCGACGCCCTCGAGGAGATCGCCGACCTCCGTCACCGCGTCCAGGCCCTGGAGGCGGGCGGAGAGGAGCAGGACCACTGACCCGCCGCGCCGGGCGGGCTCCCGGGCTGCGTTCAGATTTTCTCTTCGAGGTTCAAGGCGGGCCCGCCCGCCAAGGCTGACCGCCGTCGCCGACAAGCCCCGCCGCTTGCTCCCGCGATCAGGCGCTACTGGAGGGCCGAGCCGAAGCGGTAGCCGGGCTGCGGGAGCGGCAACCGGCCAGATCGCCGGGATGATCGGAGCCGGGCTCCTGGCGGAGCAAGCTATCGCCTACGACCGTCCTACGGCCGGGTCGCAGGCACGGGGCCGACCAGGGGGCCGACCCTTCACGTGCGTCGCGCAGGCTCACCGAGGGCGGTGGTCGGCACCACGCCAGCGGTGGTGAACCTTCTGCTGATCCGGCTGTCCGAGGCGGTGGGGTCGTCCTACACTGCTGGCGTGACCGCTGCATACGACTACGAGGACATGCACCACCTGGTGGACCGGCTCACCCCGACCCAGGTCCGACGCCTGCGCCTGCTCGTCACCCAGGACGAGGAACTGTCCCAGGTCGCCCAGTCGCTGCCGGCGGTCGAAGCGAACGAGGACGAGGAGTCGGTCCCGGCCGGGCTGCTGGCCCTGATCGGCAGCGTGAACGGCCCAGAGGATTTGGCCGAGCGGCACGACGACTACATCCGCGAGCGGATGCGCGAGCGCTTCGGCGACTCGGCGTGATCGCCACGGTCCTGGACACCGGCCCCCTGGCCGCGGCGTTCAACGCGGCCGACCGGCGCCACCCCGAGTGCGCCTCCCTGCTGACGTCGCTGACCGGCCGCCGCCTGCTGCCCAGCCCGGTCATGACCGAGGTCTGCTGGCTCCTGGAGCGCTGGCCCCAGGTCGAAGCGGCGTTCCTCGCCGAGGTCGCACGGGGAACATTCGAGCTGGTCCACCTCACTCCCACCGACCTGACGCGCATGGGCGAGCTGGTCCTCCAGTACGCCGACTTCCCGCTCGGCGGGGTCGACGCCTCGGTCATCGCGGTGGCCGAGCGCTTCGGCGTGGACCGGGTAGCCACCCTCGACCGGCGACACTTCAGCGTCGTCAAGCCCGCCCACGTCCCCGCGCTGACACTCCTGCCGTAGCCCGACCAGCGGCCCATACCCCTGACGGCAGTACTGACGGCAACAAGCGCGGACACCAGGGCACAGCCACGGACGCCAGCGGAGCACGAAACCACCGGTGACCTGCGAAAACGCAGGTGGGGAGGGGTCGCGTAGCACACGTACTATGTGGTGGCGGGGTCGACGCCGATCTTGGTTCGCAATCCAGGGTTGTGGGGGGATGGCACTCGCACTTACGAGTTCCAGGGCAGCCCGATGAGCCTTCATGAGTTTGCGGATTCGGTCGGCGCTAAGTCCAAGGGCTGTTTCCTGGGTTTCGCCGCGCGGTCAGGTCCGGGAATCGCCGGTTGTACCGCCCTACCGCGTACGAAGGGGAGTCGGCCGTTTCGGCGCCCGCCCTCGCCTCGCGGCGGCGCGGTCCTCGAGGCACGTCACCCCTGCCAGACGGCGGCCACCGAAGGGGCCAGCCCACGGGCCTGGGCGTAGCCCGCGCGGGCGGCAGCCGCCCGGCGTGCGTCGTCCGCCATGTTGCGGCCCATCACGCGCCGCGCGGTGCGATCCGGGGACAGCAGGACGACGCGCGCTCCGGCGTCGGAGAGTTCCGCAGCCTGCTGCGAGGCGCTGGGATGCGGCCCGACCGCCCGGGGGACCGGCGCGACGGCCAGTACCCGCGGGTACCCACGTGCGAGCTGGAGGTTGGCGGTCGAACGGCTGCCGCCGTCCATCCAGCGCCGGCCCCGCACGGTGACAGGCGGCCATACGACGGGCACGGCGCAGCTCGCCGCCACGGCTTCGAGGAGGGTCGCTCCGGAGCGCGAGTCGAACACCTCGGTCCGCCCGTTCTGCGCGTCGACCGCGGCGATCCGCAACTCCCGCTCGGGCCAGGCGCGCACGTCGCCCAGGAGCCCGCCGATCGTGTCGAAGACGTTCGACTGCGGGCCTGTCCGGGCGTCCGATGCGGCCCGGGCGAGGCGTTCGACGGACCGCTGGGGATCGCGGGAACCGAGCGCCGCCCACAGGAAGCGCGCCGTCTGGCGCACCGTCACCGGCAGACGGACCGCGTCCGCGCCGGAGAGCTGACGCTCGTAGAGTTCCGCGGCCGGGGCGCCGGACCGGAGTCGGGAACCGAAGACGGCACCGGCGGAAGTGCCGATCACGACGTCCGCGCCGTCGTCGAGATCGATCCCGGCCTCGGCGAGCCCGGCGAGCACCCCGGTCAACCAGGCTCCCCCCACCGGTCCGCCGCCGCCGAGCACGAGTGCGGTGCCGGACATGTATTCCCCCTCTTCGTGAACGACCGCGAGCGAGCCGCCCGCGGGAAGGCAAAGCGGGGACTGGTCCCCGGTTGCCCCTGCGACGGTACCATCCGTACCGGGGAGCACTCCCCGGTACGGTGTGAGGAAAGGGAGACACGATGGGCGGCCGTTCGCCGGTAGGGCGCCGCGATGCGCTGCGCAACCGCAAGCTGCTGACGGACGTGGCCCGCCAGGTCTTCTCCGAGCACGGCCTGGACGCCCCGCTAGATGAGATCGCCCGGCGGGCGGGCCTGGGCAACGCCACCCTCTACCGCCACTTTCCGACTCGTGCCGCGCTCGTCGACGAGGTCTTCCGGGAAGCGCTCACGGAGACCGCGGCGGCCGGCGAGAGGGCGCGAACGACCGAGGACGCATGGGAGGGACTGACGGAATACCTGCGGACGGTGTTCGCGGGTCTGGCCGCGGACCGCGGTACCAACGACCTGATGACCACCAATCTGGAAGGCGTCGCTTCCCTCGAGGTGATTCACGCCCACAACCGCCGAACCATCGACGAACTGCTGCGGCGTGGTCGGGAAC
Organism: Actinacidiphila sp. bgisy167; assembly: GCF_057707665.1. Lineage (NCBI taxonomy): Bacteria > Bacillati > Actinomycetota > Actinomycetes > Kitasatosporales > Streptomycetaceae > Actinacidiphila > Actinacidiphila sp. bgisy167. The sequence goes on from NZ_JBYIQP010000008.1 coordinate 11,862, forward strand.
AGGGCACCGTCCGCCCGGACGTCACCACCGAGGACCTGCTCTTCACCTTGGCGGCATTGGGCAGGGCTGTCCCAGCGCTCACCACGGTCGCCCCGGACGCCTGGCTCCGCCCCCTTGCTCTGCTCCTCGACGGACTTCGCACCAGCCCGACCGCGTCCCCCCTGCCCGCGCCTGCCCTCGATTCCCGGCAGCTCGGCGAGGTGCTGCGCGATCTGGGACCGCAGAGGCGGCGTTGAGAGGCCGCTGGCCCGCACGGACGGGCAGACAGGCCAGGCCGCACCAGTGACTGCTCCGCCTTGGTGTCGCGATCGGGCCGACAAGGCTCGCTGAGCGCCCCATCCCGTGCTCCTCGGGGGCATGCCGCACCCACCCCCATCGCTACCGCTGTGGGTGGTGGCAGAGCCTGGCGTGGAGACGGTCTCGGGCCGGAACGTCGGGGTTCGCGCGGGCCGCCGCAGAGCACCGGCCGGGGCGGCGGCGTGAACAACGACGCCCGAGGGGGACGCGCACCGTGCGTCCCCCTCGGGCGTCGGGCCCCGCGGGGCTCTACGTGGGAACCGACACCAGCCGCTGCCCCTGGGACGTGACGACGTCGAAGCGCGAGATGTCGTCCGGTTGCAGCCCCGCCGACCCGTCCAGGGTGAGCGCATCGGGCTGGCCGGAGGTGCCGTAGCCCGTCGCCGGGACGCTCCAGGTGCTGACCGTCTGCTGGGAGCCGTCCTTGCCGACGACGACCAGGCGGCAGGTCAGCGGGCCCCGGACCCCGGCGAGGGTGAGGCCCACCTCGCTGCCCCACTTCTTCTCGTTGACGCCGACGGTCGCCTTGACGCCCGTGGCGTTGTCGGCGCCGGTGAACTGCTCCGCGTACGCCTTGGCCCTGGGCTCGTCCGAGCCGTCGGTGGCGAGCACCGCGGCGGTCGGGCCCGCCACGATCAGCGCCACCGAGGCGGCGAGCGCGAACACCCTGCGCCGGGAGCGGATCCTGCGTTCGTCGGCGACCTTGACGAGGAGCTGCCCGAGCGCCTTGTCGCCGGGGGGCGGGACGGGCGCGCCGGCGCCGGCGGGGGCGAGCTCGGCGAGCACCGGCACCAGGCCGCTGAGCTCGTCCAGCTGCTTCCCGCACTGGTGGCAGAGGGCGAGGTGCTGCTCGAAGCGCGCCATGTCGGCCTCGTCGAGGACCCCGAGGACATAGGCCCCGACGTCGACATGCGGGTCCTGGGGGGTACCCGCCCCGGAGTCGTAACCGTGGACCGTCACGAGGTGGTCACACCCCTTTCCTCAAGAGCGATTTTCAGGGAGCGCAGGGCGTAGAAGACCCGGGAGCGCACCGTGCCGGGCGGCACCCCCAGCTCCGCCGCCGCCTCGTTGACCGTCCGGCCCTTGAAGTACGTCTCGATCAGCACCTGGCGGTGGGCCTCGGTGAGATCGTCCAGTGCGTCGGAGATCGTCATCAGCCTCAGGGAGCGGTCGAGTTCGTCCTCGGCCGGGAGCTGGTCGAGGGCGGCCGGGGAGGCTTCCGGGGGCCGTGCCTGACGGCTGCGGTGGCCGTCGATCACGATGCGCCGTGCGACCGTCACCAGCCACGGCCGCAGGGAACGCGCTGTGGGGTCGAGCTGCGACGCGCTCTTCCACGCCCGCAGGAGGGTCTCCTGCACGACGTCCTCGGCCAGGAAGCGGTCACCGCCGACCAGCCGGAGGACGTAGGCGAACAGGGCGCCCGCGTGTTCACGGTAGAGCGCCCGTACGAGGTCCTCCTCGGGTCCCCCACCGGAGCGATGGTCGGCCACGGACGCATCCTGCCCCATCGGCCGCCGCGGGGCGAGTCGTCGCAGAGCCTGCCGTCCCATCAGCGCCCGCCCGGTCCGTGCGCGCGGGAGGCGCCCGAAGCGCCCGCGGAGGCGGCGACCGCCCCGTCGGCGGCGAGGGCGCCCGCCCGCACCGCCCGGTGCGCGTTCCGTACATGCATGCCAAGGCCCCCGGCACTCTCTCGTCGGTGCCCCGCCCCCGGTCGGGCGGTCGCCCACTCATACGGGGGCGGGGGCGGATGTGCTCAACGTCCCCGGGAAAAACCTTCCGCCCCGGGGAGGGGGTGCCCAGGGCGGAAGCCGGCGGTGGGTCGCACCGCCTCAGGGGGAGTCGCGCCCAGCGGCGCGGCAGGTCATCGGAGGGTCAGTGGAAGCTGTGCTCCGGGGCCGGGTAGGCGCCGCCCACGACGTCCTCGGCGAAAGCCTTCGCCGCGCCGCCGAGGGTCTCGCGCAGCGCCGCGTACTGCTTGACGAAGCGCGGCACCCGGCCGCCGGTCATCCCGGCGAAGTCCGTCCAGACCAGCACCTGGGCGTCGCACTCCACGCCCGCACCGATGCCGACCGTCGGGATGTGCAGGATGCGGGTGACCTCCGTGGCCAGCTCGGCCGGGACCAGCTCCAGCACGACGGCGAAGGCGCCGGCGCCCTGCACGGCCTTGGCGTCGCGCAGCAGCTGCTGGGCGGCCTCCTCGCCGCGGCCCTGGACCGGGTAGCCGCCGAAGGCGTTGACCGACTGCGGGGTGAGGCCGATGTGGGCCATCACGGGGATGCCGGCCTGGACGAGCAGTTCGATCTGCTGGGCGGAGCGCTCGCCGCCCTCCAGTTTCACGGCCCCCACCCCGGCTTCCTTGACCAGCCGCGTGGCGCTGCGCAGCGCCTGCGTCGGGCCCTCCTGGTACGAACCGAACGGCAGGTCGCCGATGACCATCGCGCGCTTGGTGCCGCGCACGACGGCGGCGGACAGCATGGTCATCTCGTCCAGGGTGACCGGGACGGTGCTGTCGTAGCCGAGGTGGCAGTTGCCCATCGAGTCGCCGACCAGCAGCACGGGGATGCCGGCCTCGTCGAAGACGGAGGCGGTCATGGCGTCGTAGGCGGTGAGCATGGGCCACTTCTCGCCGCGCTCCTTGGCGGCGGCGATGTCCCGGACGGTGATCCGCCGGGTCCCCTTGCCTCCGTACAGCGCCTTGCTGCTGTCGGGAGCGGGCTGGGCGGGCGTCTGGGCAGCCGAAACGGCATGCGTCATGGGAACGGCTCCTTGTGTCATCTCGAGGCGCCCTGACGGCGTCCCCGGACCGCTTCCATGCTGACATGTGCCGTGGTTCGCGCAAAGGGGGGCGTCCTCCACGCGCCTTTGCCCAGCTTTTACAATACGAGACGGTCCCGTATCGGAAATCTGGTCTTAGTTTTGCCACATGCCCGCCGACACCTCGCAGCCGCCGAGCCCCCGCGTTCCCGAGGCGGTCCACAGCCGCCGCTGGGGGATCCTGACCGTCCTGCTGTTCAGCCTCCTCGTGGTGGTCCTGGACAACTCGATCCTCAACGTCGCGATGAAGACCATCGCCGAGCCCGCCCCGACCGGCCTGGGCGCCACCCAGAGCCAGCTGGAGTGGGCGATCAACTCCTACACGCTGGTCTTCGCCGGCCTGCTGTTCACCGCGGGCCTGCTCGGCGACCGCCTCGGCCGCAAGAAGGTGCTGCTGTTCGGCATGGCCGTCTTCGGCGTCGGCTCCGTGCTCTCGGCCTTCGCCGGGTCCTCCGGCGAGCTGATAGCCTTCCGCGCGGTCATGGGACTCGGCGGCGCCTTCGTCATGCCCGCCACGCTCGCCATCATCATGAACGTCTTCGAGCGCGAGGAGCAGCCCAAGGCGATCGGCATCTGGACCGGCGCCGTGGGCCTCGCGATAGCCATCGGCCCGGTCACCGGGGGACTGCTCCTGGCGCACTTCTGGTGGGGTTCTGTCTTCCTGGTGAACGTGCCGATCATCGCCGTCGCCCTGGTCGCGATGGTGCTCATCGTGCCCGACTCCCGCGACCCGCGGCCGGGCCGGCTCGACCCCCTCGGAGTGCTGCTGTCCATCGTCGGCCTGGTGCTGCTGGTGTACGGCATCATCAAGGGCGGCCAGCTCGCGGACTTCACCGCCCCCGCGGCCCTGGCGGCCGTCCTCGGCGGCCTCGCGGTGCTCGGCGCCTTCGTCTGGCACGAGGCCCGCAGCAGCCACCCGGCCTTCGACGTCTCCTACTTCCGCAACCCGACCTTCTCCGCCTCGGTCTCCGCGATCGGCCTGGTCTTCTTCGCGCTCATGGGCGTGACCTTCTTCATGGTCTTCTACACCCAGAGCGTGCGCGGCTACAGCGCCCTGCAGTCCGGTCTGCTGCTCCTGCCGCTCGCGGTCGCCCAGCTCGTCTTCGCGCCGCGAGCCCGGCTGGTCGTCGAGCGCATCGGCGCCCGCGCCACCTGTGCCGCCGGGCTGGCGCTGATAGCCCTCAGCTTCCTCGGCTTCCAGGTGCTGGACGCCGACACCCCCATCTGGCAGCTGGAGGTGCTGTTCTTCCTCATGGGCACGGCCATGGCCCATGTGATGCCGCCCGCCACCGTTGCGATCATGTCCTCGCTGCCGCGCGAGAAGGCCGGCTCCGGCTCCGCCGTCAACAACACCTTCCGGCAGGTCGGCGGCGCGCTCGGCGTTGCGGTCCTGGGCTCGCTGATGTCGACGGTCTACCGTGACGGCATCGCAGACCACCTGAGCGGCCTCCCCGCAGGGGTGCAGCACCAGGCCGGCGAGTCCATCGAGGCCACGCGCGCCGTGGCCGAGGGCATGGGCCCCGCGGGCAAGGCGCTGATGGGCCCCGCCACGGACGCCTTCCTCGACGCCATGCACGTCACCGCCTATGTCGCGAGCGGTGTCGCGCTTCTCGGCATGCTCGTCGTCCTGTTCTTCCTGCCCGGCCGCACCCCTGGGGCGCGATCAGCGGGCGGAGGGGACCGCGAGGTCAGCCCCGTGGGGGCGAAGCGGTGACCGGCACGTCGGCGGCGACGGAGCCCGAGGTCGGGACGGAGCCGGACGCCGGGACGGAGCCCGAAGCCGGTGCGGTCCCCGAGGCCGCCCCGCGCGTCCCGCGCGGCCGCCCGCGCAGCGCCGCCGCCGACACCGCCATCATCGAGGCCGTCCTCAAGCTGCTGGAGGGGGGCGCCACGATCGGGGACCTGTCGATGGAGGGCATCGCCCGCGCCGCCGGGGTCGGCAAGGCCACCGTCTACCGGCGCTGGGCGGGCAAGAACGCGCTGATGCTCGACGTCATGAAGTCCGTCGACGAGCAGACCCCGGAACTCGCCGGACGCTCGGTCCGTGACGACCTGGTGACCTGCGTCGAGTTCATACGGCGCAGGGCCCTGGTCAAGCGCTCCTCCGCCCTGCTGCGCAACGTCGTCGCCCAGGCGCAGACCGAGCCGGAACTGTGGGCCGCCTACCACGACACCGTCATCGCGGCCCGCCGCGAGCAGGTCCGCGACGTCCTGCGGCGCGGCGTCCGCGCCGGCGAGATCCGCGACGACATCGACCCGGAACTCCTCGGCGACCTCTTCACCGGCCCCATGCTGTCCCGTTCGATGCTGCGCCCCGACGCGGCGCTGCCGGAGGGACTGGCCGAGCTGATCGTCGACTCGGTGCTGCGCGGCGTCCGCGCCAGGCACTGAGCTGCACGGCGTCCGCGCCAGGCACTGAGCAGCCGGGAGGGCGCAAGGAGAATGTGCTCGTTGTGTCACAGAGCTCCCTTTTCGCCGGGCGGCGGGAACCCGTCGCCCGGCGAGTCCCGTCCTTCGGAGGTCGATCCCCTATGGTCGACTGAGCACCTGGCAACACAGTGAGGACTCCTCCATGGCGCAGGCGTACGAGGCGGACGTGGCCACCGACAGCGGCAGCGGGTCGCGGGGTGCGGACGCGGACGGACGTTTCGGGCGCCTTAGGCGGTACCGGGTGTTCGGCGTCGGCATGTGGCGACGGGGGATCGTCACGGCCGTACTGGCCCTGTCCATCGCGGTGGTGCTGGCCTTCCACGGGGCGGTGCCCAACCGGGTCGGCAACCTGGGCAGCCTCCTGGAGACCTTCCTGCCGTGGCTCGGGCTCGGGCTGCCGGTGCTGCTGGTGGTCGGCCTGCTGCGGCGCTCGGCCACGGCGCTGATCGCCGTCTCGCTGCCGGCCGTGGTGTGGGTGCACTTCTTCGGCGGGCTCCTCACGGACAAGGACACCGGCGAGGGCGACCTGACCGTGCTGACCCACAACGTCAACGCCGACAACCCCGATCCCGGCCGTACCGCCCAGGCCCTCGTCGGCTCCGGGGCCGACCTCATCGCGCTGGAGGAGATCCCGGCCGGGAAGGCCTCCGTCTACGAGTCGGGGCTCGAGGCCCGCTACCCGTACCACGCCAGGCTGGGCACCGTCGGCCTGTGGAGCAGGTACCCGCTCACCCAGGTGCGCCCGGTGGACATCGAGCTCGGCTGGACCCGCGCCCTGCGTGCCACCGCCGCCACGCCGCGCGGGAAGGTCGCCGTCTACGTCGCCCACCTGCCCTCGGTGCGGGTCAAGTTCAACGCGGGCTTCACCGCGGGCCAGCGCGACCACAGCGCCGACGCGCTGGGGGAGGCCGTCGCGGACGAGAAGCTGCCCGACGTGATCCTCCTGGGCGACCTCAACGGCACGATGAACGACCGGGCGCTCGCCAACATCACCTCCCAGATGCGCTCCACCCAGGGCGCCGCGGGCCACGGCTTCGGCTTCAGCTGGCCGGCCCGCTTCCCCACGGCCCGCATCGACCAGATCCTCGTCAGGGGAGTGGAGCCGACCGACTCCTGGGTGCTGCCTGTCACGGGCAGCGACCACCGGCCGGTGGCGGCGAAGGTGGCACTTCCGTAGGGCCGCTGTAGGGCCTCCCGTAGAAGCTGCCGCTCCCGTGGCAGGGGCGCTCGCGCAGCCGGGCGGCCAATCTTCCACCAGGGATTCGCGCCTACGGGAAGATCGGGCCGGGCGGACTTTGTTTCGCAGTTAAACTAATAACTGCTCCCCGCCCTGCCCCGGAAAGGCCTGCCATGCCTCTTGCCCTGCTCGCACTGGCGATCAGCGCATTCGGCCTCGGTACGACGGAGTTCGTGATCATGGGCCTCCTGCCCGACGTCGCGGACGACCTGCACACCACCATCCCGACCGCCGGCTACCTCGTCTCCGGCTACGCCCTCGGCGTCGTCATCGGCGCCCCCCTCCTCGCCGCGGTCACCACCCGGATGCCGCGCAAGGCCCTGCTGCTGTCCCTCATGGGCCTGTTCACCGTCGGCAACACGCTCTCCGCCCTCGCCCCCGGCTTCGGCTGGCTGCTCGCCGGCCGCGTGCTGTCCGGGCTCCCGCACGGCGCCTTCTTCGGCGTCGGCGCGGTCGTCGCAGCCGGCATGGTCGAGCCCGCGCGCAGGGCCCGTGCCGTCTCCTTGATGGTCGCCGGGCTCACCGTCGCCAACATCGTGGGCGTCCCCGCCGCCACCCTCCTCGGCCAGCACCTCGGCTGGCGCGTCACCTTCCTGGCCGTCGGCGTCATCGGCCTGGCCGCCATCGCCGGCATCGCCGCGCTCGTCCCCCGCATCCCGCTCGCTCCCGGCGGCGGGCTGCGCCGGGAGCTGTCGGCCTTCCGCAGCGGTCAGGTCTGGCTGGCGCTCGGCACCACGATCTTCGGCTTCGCCGCCGTCTTCGCCGTCTACAGCTATGTCACGCCCCTGCTGACCGAGGTCGCCGGGTTCGCGGAGAGCAGCGTCACGCTGGTCCTCGCCCTCTTCGGCGTCGGCGCGACGATCGGCAACCTCCTCGGCGGCCGTCTGGCCGACCGCGCCCTGCGGCCGTCCCTGCTCGGCGGGCTGGGCGCGCTCGCCTTCGTCCTGCTGCTGTTCACGGTCACCGCGCACGCCCGCTGGAGCGCGGCGCTCACGGTCGTCCTGCTCGGGATCGCGGCGTTCGCGACGGGGTCGCCCATGATGATGCTGGTCATGGACAAGGCACGGCACGCCCCCTCGCTGGCGTCCTCCGCGAACCAGGCCGCGTTCAACCTGGCGAACGCCGGCGGTGCCTGGCTGGGCGGGGTCGTGCTGGCACAGGGCCTGGGGTACACCGCTCCGGCGGTGGCGGGTGCGGCACTGGCGGTCACCGGGCTGGTCATCGCCGGGGCGGCGGCGCTGTCGGAGCGGCGTGCGTCGGCCGTGCCGGTCGTGGGGGCGTCCGGGTCCCGGCTCGTCGTCTCGGGGCGGCCCCCGGTGCGGGAACGCGTGCGCTGACGGTACGCCCCGCCCGGTGCTTGCGCGCGGTGCCGGCGATGGGACCGATGCCGGCGGGGTGTACGGGACGGGCCGAGGACCGCTCGGACCGTTCCGCTCACCTTGCGGGCGGTGGCTCGCGACGACCCGGGGCCGGTCGCTCCGGCGCTGCTCGACGACGAAACCCTTCCACTTCGGCGCCTGGCTTCTTCGCGCAGCCAATTACTTGCTTCGCGTAGCAAATTGGCTATTCTGATCATGCGGCGATCGCCGCGTTCCGGAGCTACCGCCGCTTGACCACGCAACCGGGAGGGGTCGGCAACGATGTCGACTGTTTTCGAACGATATTTTGGGCTCCTCGACTCTGACGAGAGCGATCCTGACGAGCGGTTCGAGACGTTTTTCGCGCCGGACGCCGAGGTCTTCTACGGGGGCGAGTACGCCGCCGGGGAGTGGATCATCCCCTTCCACCGTCGACTCGCGACCAGGAGGCAGCACTCCGCTCACACCTCCTTTGTCACCGCCGACGCCGACGGGGTCGTGACCGCCGACTGGCAGGAGACCGGAGAGGACTCGCACGGCCGCGCGTACGAGGCCGGCGGAACCGCGACCGCATGGCTGGACGCCAGCGGGCGCATCACCCGCCTCAAGGTGCTGTACGCCGACCACAGCGATCTCGCCTGGCGCGTCATCCGTGCCCACAATCAAGCGTGGCGCGAGACCGACCCTGACGAACGCCAAACGCTGATCAAGGACGCGTACGCGGAGGACTTCACCTTCGTGGAGCACTACGTGGTAGAGGGGCGCGACGCCTGCAGCGAATGGGTCGCGAAGATCCACGAAGCTGCGCCGGTGGCGCTGCTGCAGGTCGGCGAGGTCCTGCGGAACCGCGACGATGTCCTGTGGCAGTGGTTCCTCGCGATGCCGGACAGCACCGAGGTGGAGGGCTGGGAGACACAGCACGTGGACGTGAACGGCAAGATCGACCGCATCGTTGTGATCACCCGGGACATGGAGACCATCGTCGGCGGGGCTTCCTAGGCCCCCTCGGAACCCCGGCGGACGACGGGACCATCACAGGGCCTTGCCGACGGGGCGCCGGGAGCCGGAACTCGAAGCGACACGGCCCGGTTCGACGAACCGTACGGGACTCCCACCCACCGCACGTGGCCCGACCGCACCGCCTCCCCACGCCCAGGCCCGGGGAGGGCGGTGCGGTCGCTGCGGACCACAGAGCGAACATCCGGCTCCCGACCAAGGCGCCGCAAGGGGCACCCTGGCCCGCGAAGTCCGCCGGCGCGGCGTCACGCGTGCTCGCGCCACCGGTTCGTGATGGGCAGCCGCCGGTCCTTGCCGAACCCCTTCGCGGAGATCTTCGTCCCCGGCGGATACTGCCTCCGCTTGTACTCCGCCGTGTCCACCATCCGCAGCACCCTGGCGACCAGCTCCCCGTCGAACCCGGCGGCGACGATCGCGTCGCGCCCCTGGTCCTGGTCGACGTACATCGCCAGCACGCGGTCCAGGACGTCGTAGTCCGGCAAGGAGTCCGTGTCGACCTGGCCGGGCCGCAGCTCCGCGCTGGGCGGCTTGGAGATGGAGTTCTCGGGGATGGGCGGGGTCTGGCCCCGCTCCGCCGCGGCCTGGTTGCGCCACTTCGCGAGGCGGAAGACGGTCGTCTTGTAGACGTCCTTGATGGGCCCGTAGGCGCCCACCGAGTCGCCGTAGAGCGTGGAGTAGCCGACCGCCAGCTCGCTCTTGTTGCCCGGGGCCAGGACGATGTGCCCCTCCTGGTTGGAGATGGCCATGAGCATCGTGCCGCGCAGGCGCGACTGGAGGTTCTCCTCCGCCAGCCCGGTCAGCCCCAGGGCGCCCATGTAGGCGTCGAACATCGGGCCGATCGGCACGGTGCGGAAGTTCAGCCCGGTGCGCCGGGCCAGCTCGGCGGCGTCGTCCTTGGAGTGGTCGGAGGAGTACCGGGACGGCATCGAGACGCCGTACACGTTGGCCGCCCCGACCGCGTCGCAGGCGATGGCAGCGACGAGGGCCGAGTCGATGCCGCCGGACAGGCCGATCAGCACCGAGCGGAAGCCGTTCTTGGCGACGTACGCGCGCAGGCCCACGACCAGCGCGGTGTAGATCTCCTCGTCGTCGCCCAGCCGGGGGGCCTCGCCGCCGTGCACCTCGGGCTCGTACGCGGGCAGCGGCTCGGCGGAGAGGGTGACGTGCTCGATCTCCAGGCCGTCGTCGGCGACGCCGCTCGGCACCCTCGCGGGGTCCGCGGCGGGCAGGTCGAGGTCGACCAGCACGCAGCCCTCCTCGAACTGCGGGGCCCGGGCGATCACCTCGCCGTCCGCGGAGACGACGATCGAGTCGCCGTCGAAGACGAGCTCGTCCTGCCCGCCGATCATGGCGAGGTAGGCCAGGGTGCAGCCGGCCTCCTGGGCGCGCTTGCGTACCAGGTCGAGACGGGTGTCGTCCTTGGCGACCTCGTACGGGGAGGCGTTGACGGAGAGCAGCAGTCCGGCGCCGGCGGTGCGGGTGGCGGGCACGCGGCCCCCGTCCTGCCACAGGTCCTCGCAGATGGCCAGGGCGACGTCGACCCCGTGCACCCGGATCACCGGGAGGGTGTCGCCGGGGACGAAGTAGCGGAACTCGTCGAAGACGCCGTAGTTCGGAAGGTGGTGCTTGGCGAACTTCAGCACGACCTTCCCGCCGTGCAGGACGGCCGCGGCGTTGCGCGGGGAGCCCGCGGGCTGGCCGTAGCGGGGCTGGGCCTTCTCGCTGCGGTCGAGGTAGCCGACGACCACCGGCACCTCTCCCAGGCCCTCGGCCGCCAGGCGTCCGGCGAGCGCCTCCAGGGCGGCACGGCTGGCTTCGACGAACGAGGAGCGCAGGGCGAGGTCCTCGACGGGGTACCCGGTCAGCGCCATCTCCGGGAAGGCCACGAGGTGGGCTCCCTGTTCGGCCGCGTGCCGGGTCCAGCGCACGACCGACTCCGCGTTCCCGGCGAGGTCGCCGACGGTGGAGTCGATCTGATTCAGGGCGAGGCGAAGTTGAGGCACGCCGCTCAGTGTAATCGTCAAAGCGACGCGATGTCGTGGGCGACGCCTGTGGAGTGGCGCACTCGGACCCCTCGAAGCCCCGGCGGACCGGCCTTTTCGGGGCCGTCCCCCTGTGTCAAGATCGCAAGGGTGCAGCACAATGGTGGCGAGGGGTGTCCGGCGGTCCCGGCCGCCGCCGAAACAGGACGGTAACCCCGCGGCGCGATACTGGTCCGGCCCTCACTCGAGCCGGCACGGACGACAGGCCCCATGACCTGCGAGGTTGGAGAGCTATGGATAAGCAGCAGGAGTTCGTGCTCCGCACCCTCGAGGAGCGCGACATCCGCTTTGTGCGGCTGTGGTTCACCGACGTGCTGGGCTATCTCAAGTCCGTCGCCGTGGCGCCGGCCGAACTGGAGCAGGCGTTCGACGAGGGCATCGGCTTCGACGGGTCCGCGATCGAGGGCTTCGCGCGGGTGTACGAGTCGGACATGATCGCCAAGCCCGACCCCGGCACCTTCCAGATCCTGCCGTGGCGCGCGGAGGCCCCCGGCACCGCGCGGATGTTCTGCGACATCCTCATGCCGGACGGCTCCCCCTCCTACGCCGACCCCCGCTTCGTCCTCAAGCGGTCCCTGGCCAAGGCCTCCGACCTCGGGTTCACCTTCTACACGCACCCGGAGATCGAGTTCTTCCTGCTGAAGACGCTGCCTCTGGACGGCACCGTGCCGGTGCCCGCCGACAACTCCGGCTACTTCGACCACACCCCGCAGAACGTGGGCCAGGACTTCCGCCGCCAGGCCATCACGATGCTGGAGTCGATGGGCATCTCCGTGGAGTTCTCCCACCACGAGGGTGCCCCCGGCCAGCAGGAGATCGACCTGCGCTACGCGGACGCGCTCTCCACCGCCGACAACATCATGACCTTCCGCCTGGTCATGAAGCAGGTCGCGCTGGAGCAGGGCGTGAACGCCACGTTCATGCCCAAGCCCTTCAGCCAGCACCCCGGCTCCGGCATGCACACGCACCTGTCCCTCTTCGAGGGCGACCGCAACGCCTTCCACGAGTCCGGCGCCGAGTACCAGCTGTCGAAGGTCGGCCGCTCCTTCATCGCGGGCCTGCTCCGGCACGCGCACGAGATCTCCGCGGTCACCAACCAGTGGGTCAACTCGTACAAGCGCATCTGGGGCGGCGCCAACCGGACCGCGGGGGCGGGCGGCGAGGCCCCCTCGTACATCTGCTGGGGCCACAACAACCGGTCCGCGCTCATCCGCGTCCCGATGTACAAGCCCGGCAAGACCGGCTCCACCCGCGTCGAGGTGCGCTCCCTCGACTCCGGCGCCAACCCCTACCTCTCCTACGCCGTCCTGCTGGCCGCGGGCCTCAAGGGCATCGAGGAGGGCTACGAGCTTCCGCCCGGCGCCGACGACGACGTCTGGGCCCTCTCCGACGGCGAGCGCCGCGCCCTCGGCATCCAGCCCCTCCCGCAGAACCTCGGCGAGGCGATCTCGTACATGGAGCGCAGCGAGCTGGTCGCCGAGACCCTCGGGGAGCACGTCTTCGACTTCTTCCTGCGCAACAAGAAGCAGGAGTGGGAGGAGTACCGGAGCGAGGTCACGGCGTTCGAGCTCCGCAAGAACCTCCCGAACCTGTAGCCGCGGGCTCGGCAGGGGGTATCTGCGCCGAAGACGACGCCGGGCCGGCAGCGTGATGCTGCCGGCCCGGCGTCGTCTCATGTGTTCCGGGCCGTCCGGCGCCGAGTCCGTCGACGGGGCCGGCGTGTCCGTCCCCCGCACGTTCGGCGCCACCCGGTCACGTCACGGCTTGCCCTTCGGGTGGATGTACCAGCGGTCCCCGAGGAGGCCGGCCAGGACCGACCTGAGGGACACCTCGGTGTGATTCGCATTGGGTACGAGGTAGGCGCGGTCGTCGGCGTCGGGGCCCGTCTGGTTGCTCAGCAGTTCTCCACCGTTGCTGTCGCGCTCTTCGAACCACTGCGCACCGCGATCGTTCGCACGGAACGGGCCTGTCGCGATGTTCGCGCCGTCCCGAGGTTCCTCATAGGAAACCGTGGATGTGACGTACTTCCCGTGCCAGACCAGGTAGACGAAGCCCTCCGGGGTGGGGATCGTGACGAACCGCTGGTTGGAGTCGTCGGTGTCCGGGTTCAGGAACAGCGGGAGGGGCTCCTCCTCCAGGTCGTCGACCGAGAGCGCCTGACCGGACGGCCCGGACTTGTCGCCCAGAACGACCTCGTTGACGGAGGCCGCCTCCTTGGCGTCCTGCAGGAACCAGCGCTGGGTGGGCGATTCGGGGTCCTCGTCCTGGGCGAAGAGCTGGCCACCGCTCTGCGGGGCCGTGAGGTACTGCTTGGTCTTGTAGTTCTCCAGGGTCCAGGTGCCGTCGCCCTCGTAGGTCGGTTTCCACAGCTGATCAAGCTCCGGTTCCTTCCACAGCACCAGCTTCGCGTCGCGGCGCCCGCCCTCCTGCCCGAGGTAGTAGTTGTAGTACTTGGGGTCCTTGGCAAGCAGGTTGTAGTAGCCGGGGTAGTCCGAGGATTTCCTGAGGTCGAACTTCAGATTCAGTTCCGGATTGTCGTAGTTGAACGGCACGTCGCCGATCACATTGCTGCCGGGAAGGGGAAGGCCGGCCACGTTGATCGTGTGGACACTTCGCACCTGAACGTTGGTCTGCGGGACGACGACTTGCGGCATGCCCGGCAGCGGCGGCGGTGTGACCTGCTGCGGCAGGTTGGTGACACGGAACCAGACGGGAACGTGATCCGACGTGGTCACATCGTCGAACAACCGACGCTCGCCGATCCAGAGTCTGTTGGGGAAGCTCCCGACGACCGGGTAGTCGAGGGCACTCGTCAAGGGATCCGCGCCGTGCCCGTAAGCGGGGTGCGTATTGCCCACGCGATAGATCCGGTAGTTCACCGGAGTGCCGGGAGGCGGCGTGATCGCCGGATTGAGGTCGTACGGGTCGCGGTTCCAGTCGCCCGCGGCCAGCCAGGGCCGAGGCCCACCGTTCGGACCCCGGGTCGCCATTCTGGCCCGGATCTGGTCCAGCAGGGCAGGGGCGTCCTGGCCTTGGTTGTCCGCCCGCGCGTGCACCGTGAAGTAGGCGGCACCGTCGACGGTGACACCGAGCGCCGGCCGGGAATAGCCTTCCTCCAGCACCGGATCCCATTCGCCCGGCTCGGTGACATGCAGGTCGTCCGGAGCCACGCGTGTGCGGCTGGCGATGGCCACGTTCACCCGGCCGGCGGGATCGGTGCGGTCCGTATGCAGCCAGTACAGCCAGCCGACACTGTTGGCACTGTCGACCCAGTACTCCCGGATCGCCGGATATGAACCGTCCTCACGTTGGTAGACGTGCTGCGCGATCTCTCTCTGGAACCTCAGGAACGGCCTGCTGCTCCCCGCGTCCGGGTTGCCGGCTTCCTGCAGGAGCACGATGGAAGCGTCGCCTGTGGCCAGCCAGTCGCGCACGTCCTCATAGTTGTTGTGGCGTTCCCCGGTGTCAGGGTTCACATAGGTCGCGCCCTGCATGTTCCAGTTGATCACATTGCGCTCGTTGAGCGTGCGGGGGTCGAGTTCACCACCGGTGTCGCGCAGGAAGAGCGACTGCTGACTGCCCACGTCGGTGGTCGCGATTCCGCGGCCTATGTAGTCCAGGGTTTCGCGGCCGGTCCAGTCCGGGATTCCCTGGCCGCCCTGGCTCAGCGGTTGGAACCTCTCCGGGTCGTCGTCGTTCGAACCGAATTCGTAGACGGTTCCCGACTCGGAGCCGCTGCTGCCGTTCGAGTACGGCCCGTACGGCTCGAAAGACCCGCCAGGGGTGGTCTGCTTGATCAGCGTGTTGTTGTAGAAGACGTTCTGCGGGCCGGAGGAGCCGGACCACTTGACCGCCTTGGGGCCGGCCGCCCACCAGATGGGGTACCAGGTCCCCTCGTCGATCTCGCCGCCTTCACCGCCGCAGTTCGTCTCACAGCTGGCGGAGCGGTGCTCGTAGGGGACCCTGACGGTGTTCTGCTCGAACAGGTTGTCGTGTTCCCAGCCGCCGTGCAGGTTCAGGTCGGAGTCGGTGTCGTTGCGGAAGGCGACGTTGCCGCTGGCCGACCACTGGAAGGTGAAGTGGCGCAGGTTGCGGCTGAGGTTGTAGGCCCACAGCGAGTTCCACACGCGGCTGCCGCGCAGATAGCCGTTGCCGCCCTTGCCCTTGTTCCACGCCCCGTCGAAGCTGTTGCGCTCGATCTGGAGGTTGAGGGCGTTCTCCGTGACGATGGGGTGCGAGCCGGTCATGGTGGCCTTGAGCCCGCGCGCCCAGCTGTTGGCGGCCCACTTGTACACGATGCCGTGCATCGCGTACTCGGGAGCCACGTTGCCGTAGTTGTGGACGGCCTGGTCGGGGGTCAGCTGGTAGGTGCCGCCGCCCAGCTTGGGCAGGCCGTTCATGTCCTGGGTGAAGGCGAAGTTCTCGAACCCGACGCCTTCCACGATCTTCAGGGGGGTGACCTTGCTGGCGTACGGCTTGTCGCCCAGCGCTTCGGAGCCGTCAGAGGTGGAGTCGACCGGCAGGTCCCACTCCAGCGGGCGGTCCAGTCTGATCGTCTTCGCATCGGCGTCGACGCTGGTGACCCGGAACATCTGCTGGCGCATGTGGAGGTCGTCCATCACGCTCTTGTCGGTGACGCCCTGCTGCTCGTAGAACTTGACGCTGTTGGCGGCGCCCACCCAGACGTAGCCGCCGGGCGTGAACTTCGACATGGTGGCAGTCGAGATGAGCTGGACGGTCGTGCTTCCGCGACGGGCGGAGTACCCGGGGTCCCCGGTCTTGGCGGCGAGCTTGATGCCGGAGGCCCAGTGCTGGTTGACCGAGCCTTCGAAGATGTCCTTGCGGTTGGCCGGGGCCGCCGCCCAGTCGTCCTTGTAGCGGTCGGCGATGTCCCGGGTCTGCACCCGGAACATGCCGCGCCCCGGCCACATCCAGCCGCCGGTGCCGACGTCGCTGCCGCTGCCGGCCTTCATGCTGTCCTGGTCCCAGCGGCCGTTGACCAGGGTGTCGTAGCGGGTGTCGACGTCGGGCCGGAACACCAGCTTCGTGCCGCCGTCGCCGGAACCCTGCCCGCGCACGATCAGGAAGCTGGCGTCGACGTAGATCTGACGGGACACATCGATGCGCCCCGCCGGCAACGAGATGAGCGAGAGCCGCTCGTAGCTGGCCGACGGCGAGCACGCGCTCTTGATGTCGTCGATCGCCTTCTGCAGCCCGGCGGTGTCGTCGACGCCGTCGTCGGCGGTCACACCGTACGTGGAGGACAGTTTCTCCGGAGTGATACGGCAGGAGGCATCACCGTTCACCTCGTCGTCGCCGGGCAGCGGCGCGCCGTTCCGGTATCCCACGCGCGACCAGTTCGGCAGGTCGGGGGGCGAGGCGATGCGGTTGGCGTTGCTGAGATCCGGTCCGTCGGCTCCCGGACCGGCCGTCGCCGCGGCGGCTTTCGCCGGCACGGCCGCTGCCGCGCCGGAGGTGAACGCCGGCACTGCGGCGAGAAGGAGGAGGCCGGACAGCAGACCGGCCAAGGGTGGGAAACGTCTCATGGGAGTTCTCTTCTGCGTCATCGTGTGGCATGCGTGGAGGGACGAGGCCGGTCAGGGCCGCCCCCGTGCGGCTGGTTCGGCGCCGCCCCGTCTCCCCGCGCCGTCGACGGCACGGGTGCGCCCGTGTACGGGACCGGTCCTGACACCCAGGTCAGGGCTGGGTGTCAGGACCGGAGGATGCGTGGAGCAGCAGGGCGCGCCGAGTCGGCACGGGGCCGGGTGGACGCGGGGGCCGCGTCGGCACGCCGACCGCTGTGCCGGGACCGCCTTCTCATGTGCGGCCCGTACACGTACGGTCGGGACCGGGACGAGGTCCCTCTATCGGACCGTGCGGACCTGCTGCTCCGGGAGGGCGCCCGGTGTCACCACTGCGGGGCGGGAGGCGTGGGCTGGCCGCGGAAGTCGGCGGCCTGCTTCCACACCACTCCGCTCGTGCCGCCGCCCGCGCCGGTGAGGA
Source organism: Actinacidiphila sp. bgisy167 (assembly GCF_057707665.1). Lineage (NCBI taxonomy): Bacteria > Bacillati > Actinomycetota > Actinomycetes > Kitasatosporales > Streptomycetaceae > Actinacidiphila > Actinacidiphila sp. bgisy167. The sequence continues at coordinate 29,060 of NZ_JBYIQP010000008.1, forward strand.
CGTTGTAGACGAGGGGACCGCTGCTCACGGCCAGCGGGGAGGTGTTGGTCCAGCCGTAGCTCGCGTCCTTGAAGCTGGCCACGACGTCCCCGTGCCGGTTGATCTCGTAGTTGCCGACGGTTCCGTCGAAGTCGCGGAAGGTGATCACGCCATAGCCGTTGTCGGTGAGGGCGACAGAGGGGGCGTACGTCGTGTACGGCCCGACCTTCTTCGGGTTCGTCCAGTTGGGGGTGCCGTACTGCTGCCGCGCCATGTAGATGTTGAAGTCGGTGCCCTCGAAGGCGAGGACCACCTGGTTCCAGGGGGCGGGGTCGTCACCGTCGTTCACCTGCGCGGCCAGGGACGGCGCGTCCTGGCTCCGGGCGTTCGGGACCTGCTGGGCGGTGTCGAACTTCGTGGTGGCGGCGTCGTAGTACATCGTCCAGATGCTGTCGTCGCTCTGGCTGTTCCAGGCGAGCATGAAGGAGTTGCCGGGAAGTGCGGCGGCCGCCACGGGCTGGTTGGTGTTGGTGCGGGCGTTGTTGGGGACCTGCGTCGCGTTGGGCAGGGTCCCCGGCAGCTGGTAGGACGTGGTGAGCTGGATGCGGTGCTGGTATATGTGGCCGTCCTTGCCGGTGTGGAAGATCCGGAAGTTGCCACGGCCGCCGTCGTCGGTCCAGATCACCATCGGGGCGGCGAGCGTCTGTGCGTGATCGGTCGACCCGGCCGTCGCCGGCAACGGGTAGGCGGGTCCGTTGTTCAGCGAGATCCAGATGTTGTCGTTGTCGGCGCCGCGCCACGCGTGCAGGATGTTGCTGCGGCTGTCACGCGCTTCCCCCTCGGTGCTGCTGCTCTGGATCTGGCCGCCCGAGTACGTCGTCGGGTGCCATCCGTCGCCCGCACCAGGCAGGTCGGCGAAAGCCGGTCCCGCCGTGACGACGACCGCGGCAGCGGCAGCCAGGAGAGCCGGGGCCGCCAGCTTGGACATTTTCGACCTTCTGAACACTTTTTCTCCGCGTCTCAAGGGTGATCTTGTGCGCACACCGATGTAAGTGGCCGGTCGGCTTGCGTTTCGCGTGGATCGACCCGTAACGCCGTGGGTGTGCCGGTTCAGCGTACATTAATTGCTTGTGCAAGCAAATTAATGCACCCTGCTCGCGGCCGGGTGCATCGGGAAGCGTCGACGGAAGGCCGCTGACGGCTCGGTCCGTCCGGCTCGGCGGCGGGGTGACGCGGGTCACATCCATCCGTGTCACAGGGCGTCGGGCCATCTCGTCCCAGGGGGTGTCACCACGGACGACCGCAGAGGAGCACATCATGGACGCGCGACTGGACTACTTCGCCAGCCCGACCGCCGGCAAGGTCCTGAAGCACTTCATGTCGGCGGGCAGGGCCCTCAAGGACTCGCCGCTGCCGGCCGCGACACAGGAGCTGGTGGCGCTGCGCGTGAGCCAGATCAACGGCTGCGCCGTCTGCATCGACATGCACGCCAAGGAGGCCGCTGCTGCCGGCGAGACCCCGGTGCGGCTGAACCTGGTCGCGGCGTGGAGGGAGGCCACGGTCTTCACCGAGGCCGAACGCGCCGCGCTGGAACTGGCGGAGGAGGGGACCCGGGTCGCGGATGCGGCCACGGGCGTCAGTGACGAGGTGTGGGCGCGCGCCGCCCGGCACTACGACGAGGAGCAACTGGCCACCCTGGTGGTCCTGGTCTCCATGTTGAACGCGGTGAACCGGCTGAACATCATCGCGCAGCAGCCCGCCGGCTCCTATGAGCCCGGCCGGTTCCACTGAACGGCGGCGACCGGGCCCGGGGTCCGGCTGCGGGTTCCGGGCCCCGGCCGGCGGCGTTAGCGTGACCACCGGTGGTCCGGGTGGTCACGGACGAGATCAACACCGGTGGGCGCGGCCGGGTGCGAAGGCACAAGGGGAGGGGATTCGCCGTGGACAAGGTCGAGGAGTTCGAGGAGCTGCGCCCGCTGCTGTTCTCGATCGCCTACCGGATTCTGGGCAGCGTGGCGGAGGCCGAGGACGCGGTCCAGGAGACGTGGCTGCGCTTCGACGCCTCGGCGACCCGGGTCGCGTCGGTCAAGGCGTTTCTGTCGGCCACGGTGACGCGGTTCTCGATCGACGTGCTGCGCTCCGCGCGGGTGAGGCGGGAGGAGTACGTGGGCCCGTGGTTCCCCGAGCCGCTGCTCAGCGATCCGTATCAGGATCCGGCGCGTGCGGCGGAGCTGGCCGACTCGGTGTCGATGGCGGCCCTGCTGCTCCTGGAGCGGCTCAGCCCGTTGGAGCGGTCGGTGTTCGTGCTGCGCGAGGTGTTCGGCTTCGGGTTCGACGAGGTCGCCGCGGCGGTGGGGCGTTCGGAGTCGGCGTGCCGGCAGCTGCTGGTACGGGCACGACGGCACATGCAGGCCGGGCGGCCACGGTTCGCGGCGGACCGTCAGGAGCGGCAGGAGATGGCGACGCGGTTCTTCGACGCGCTGAAGGACGGTGACATGGGCGGGCTGCGGGATCTGCTGGCCGCCGACGTCCAGTTGGTCGGGGACGGCGGCGGCAATGCCCCGCAGCTCGCCAACACCGTCAGCGGCCCCGAGAACGTGGCCAGGCTGCTCGCCTCCGTCTTCCCCGCGATGGCCCAGGTCGACGTGACGTTCGAGCGGCACGAGATCAACGGGCAGCCCGGCGCGATCTTCCGGGACCGGGACGGCAAGGTGCTCCACACCGTGGCCCTCGAGGTGCTCGACGGGCAGATCCAGACCATCCGCTCGGTGATCAATCCCGACAAGCTCGGCCACCTCGGTCCTGTCGCCGACGTCTGGGCCGTCGACCGCGAGGTGAGGCGGGCGCGCGGGCGGATGAGGTGACCTCGCCGGCGCCCCAGGGGCGCCGGCGGTCGGCGTGGGTGCTCACGGGGTGACGCCATCGGTCCGGGGGACGGGGCGACCGGTCGGCGTCGCTGACGTCTCCGCCCTCGCGGCGTCGGCGAGGGCCGCGGCGGCGGCCTCCGCCGCCTGGGCCGTGTCGCTGGCGGCCTGGGCAGCCATGTCGTCCGAGGGCTTCTCGCGGGTGGCCGGCGACGGGGGCAGCGCCTCGCTGAAGGCGCGGGACACGCCCTGCAGCGCGGAGGTGACCTCGCTGGGGATCATCCAGAAGGTGCTGCCCGAGCCCTGGGCGAGTTGGGGCAGGGTCTGCAGGTACTGCCAGGCGAGCAGCTTGGGGTCGGGGTCGTTGCGGTGCACGGCCTGGAACACCTCGTCGATGGCCCGGGACTGTCCCTCGGCCTGGAGGATCGCGGCCGTGCGGTCGCCCTCCGCACGTAGGACGGCGGCCTGCTTGTCGCCTTCCGCGGTGAGGATCTGCGACTGGCGCTGCCCCTCGGCGCCCAGGATCGCGGCCCGCTTGTCCCGCTCCGCTCGCATCTGCTTCTGCATCGCGTCCTTGATGGACTGCGGAGGGTCGATGGCCTTGATCTCCACCCGGTTGACCCGCAGCCCCCACTTTCCGGTGGCCTCGTCCAGCACCCCGCGCAACTGGCTGTTGATGGTGTCCCGTGACGTGAGGGTCTTCTCCAGGTCCATGGAACCCACGACGTTCCGCAGGGTGGTGACGGTGAGCTGCTCGACCGCCTGGAGGAAGTTCGCGATCTCGTAGAAGGCGGCTCGCGGGTCGGTGACCTGGAAGTACAGGACGGTGTCGATCTCGACGACGAGGTTGTCCTCGGTGATGACCGGCTGGGGTTTGAAGGACACGACCTGCTCGCGCAGGTCGATCACCGGATGGACTCGGTCGATGTACGGAATGACGAGGTTGAGGCCCGGCTTCAGGGTCCGGTGGTAACGGCCGAGGCGCTCCACGTTGCGGGCCCGCGCCTGGGGCACGATGCGCACCGCCCGCACCACGGTGAAGACCGCGAACAACGCGATGATCAGGCCGGCGATCAGAAACGCGGGAGTCTCCATGGTCTCAGTCCCTGGGGTAGACGAGTGCGGTGGCACCGCTGATCTCGATGACGTCCACGGCCGCCCCGGGCGGTATCACCAGCGATGCGTCGTAGGCACGGGCCGTCCACTCCTCGCCGTCGATGCGCACCCTGCCGCCGACGCCCGTCACCTCCGACACGACATAGGCGGCCCTGCCGACCAGTGCCTCAACGCCGAAGCGCTCCCTTGGGGGGCGTTGCAGATGCCGCACCGCGACCGGGCGCACGAACACCACGCTGACCGTGGCGACGACGGCGAACACGACGAACTGGAACGGCAGCGGCAGTCCGACCGCGGCGGCCCCGGCGGTGAACAGTGCGGCCGCACTGAGCATCCCGAGCGCCGCGGTCAGGGTGAGGATCTCCGCGACGGCCAGCGCCGCCGCGAGGAACAACCAGATCAGCCATGGATCCATGAGCGTGCCCCTTTTGACCGGTGCGGGCATGCAGGGCCGGTATCTCCACTTCACTGGGCTCCTACCCCGGTCGCCGCGCCTCGCACCGAGTCCGGGGCCCGCACCGCTGCGTGGTCCCCGGCCGCGAGGCCAGGACCGTCCGCGGCGCCGCCTACCGGACCCCCGGGGACGGGTGGCCGGCCGGGCTGTGCTCAGCGGCCCGCCCCGGGGTCATGGCGCCCCGGGCTGTCTGATCCAGCCGAGGGAGCGGTCCACGGCGCGACGCCAGTTCGCGTACTCGGCCTCCCGGCGCGCGGGGTCCATGTCGGGCAGCCACTGGGCGGCCCGGTGCCAGTTGTTCCGCAGCACCCTCAGGTCCGGCCAGTAGCCGGAGGCGAGGCCGGCGGCGTAGGCGGCGCCCAGGGACACCGTCTCGGCGACCATGGGGCGGACCACCGGCACGTCGAGGACGTCGGCGATGAACTGCATGAGCAGGTTGTCCGCCGTCATGCCGCCGTCGACCTTGAGCTCCTTGAGCGGGAGCGGGGAGTCGGCGTTCATGGCGTCGACGACCTCGCGGGTCTGCCAGCCGGTGGCCTCCAGTACGGCCCGGGCCAGGTGCCCCTTGGTGATGTACGAGGTGAGTCCGACGATGACGCCGCGGGCGTCGCTGCGCCAGTGCGGGGCGAAGAGACCGGAGAAGGCGGGCACGATGTAGCAGCCGCCGTTGTCCTCGACGGTGCGCGCGAGGGTCTCGATCTCCGGGGCGCTGCTGATCAGGCCGAGGCGGTCGCGGAACCACTGCACCAGCGACCCGGTGACGGCGATCGACCCCTCCAGGGCGTAGACCGCGGGCTGGTCGTCGATCTTGTACGCGACCGTGGAGAGCAGCCCGTGCCGCGACCTGACCACCTCCGTGCCGGTGTTGAGCAGCAGGAAGCTGCCGGTCCCGTAGGTGCATTTCGCCTCGCCCGGGGAAAAGCAGGTCTGGCCGAAGAGGGCCGCCTGCTGGTCGCCGAGCGCGGCGGTGATGCGGACGCCCGGCAGCACGGTGCGGGCCGCGCCGTAGTTCTCGGCGGAGGCGTGGATCTCCGGGAGCATCGCACGGGGGACGCCGAAGAAGTCCAGCAGGTCCTGGTCCCAGGTCAGCGAGTGGATGTTCATCAGCATGGTGCGGCTGGCGTTGGTGGCGTCGGTGATGTGCAGACCGCCGTCGACCCCGCCCGTCAGGTTCCAGATCAGCCAGGTCTCCATCGTCCCGAAGAGCAGCCGCCCGTCGCGGGCGCGCTGTTCGAGCTCGGGCGTCTCGTCGAAGAGCCACCGGATCCGCGGCGCGGAGAAGTAGGTGGAGGGCGGCAGGCAGCAGCGCTCCAGGAAGAAGTCGTCGCCGGGGTCCCGGCGCAGCCGTTCGACGAGCGGTGCGGTACGGGTGTCCTGCCAGACGACGGCCCGGCCCAGCGGTACTCCCGTGCTCGGGTCCCACAGCACGGTCGTCTCCCGCTGGTTGGCGATGCCCATGGCGGCGACCTCGTCCGCCGCGATCTCGGCGGAGGACAGCGCCTGCGGCACGATGCGCTCGAGGTTGCGCCAGATCTCCAGGGCGTCGTGCTCCACCCAGCCGGGCCGGGGGAAGTGCTGCTGGTGCTCCCGCTGCGCCACCGACACCAGGCGGCCCCGGTGGTCGAAGAGGATGCATCGGGTGGAGGTGGTGCCCTGGTCGATGGACAACACAAACCGTTCAACCATGGTCGGGGCCTCTCCGATGCGTTCTCTCCGATGCGTTCCGATGCCGCCGCCGCCTGATCGTTTCGGTGCTCTCCCGGCTGCCTCCTCGTGCTCTCGTCGCAGTCGCCGTGCCCCTTCGCTGTGCCGGCACGTCCGTAGCGGGGTGTCCGCCGCACGGCACGGGCCTCACCAGCGGGCCGCGCCGAGGTCTCTGGAGATCGCCCGCGCGGCCTCGCGGAGCAACGTGACCAGGGACGCGTGGGGGCGGCTCTTGGTGTCGCAGATCCGCTCGACCGGGCCCGACAGGCCGATCGCCCCGACGACGAGCCCGCCCGAGCCGCGGATCGGCGCCGCGACCCCGGCCTCGCCCATCGACATCTCCTGCACCTCCGCCGCCCAGCCCTGCTCGCGGACCTCGGCGAGCGCCCGGGTCAGATCCTCCTGCGCCACCAGGGTGTGCCGGGTGTACGCCTGCGGTTCCTCCTTCAGCAGCACCTCCACCGACGCCGCCCCGTAGGCCAGCAGGATCTTGCCGAGTGAGGAGGCGTGCAGCGGCAGCAGGGTGCCGACGTCGAGAGTCTGCAGGCTGTCGTCGGGCCGGAAGACGTGGTGGACGACGAGCACCTGGCCTTCGAGCGGGGTGCCGAGGCGCACCGCCTCGCCGCTGCGCGCGGCGAGCGCGTCGGCCCAGTTGATCGACCTCGACCGCAGTTCGTTGACGTCCAGGTAGCTGGTGCCCAGGTGCAGCAGGGCCGCACCGAGCTGGTACTTGCCCGTCGCCGGGTCCTGCTCGACGAAGTCCACGTGCTGGAGGGTGCGCAGGATGCCGTGCGCCGTGCCCTTCGCCAGCCCGAGGGAGCCGGCCACTTCGCCCAGCCCGAGGCGGCGGGGTCCGCCGGCCAGCAGCCTGAGGATCGCCGCCGCCCTTTCGATGGACTGGAGCGGACCGGCCATACGTCGATGCTATCCCCGGCAATCCCGAGCGGCATCAGCACGTTTGCGCAGGTCGTTCGACGTATAAGGGCAGCGTTCGATAATGCCGACCCCGATTCATTGACCGGTGCGGCCCCCGTCTCGGAGGCTTGTCGGTCAGGCCCGGGAGTCCGCCCGGCAGGACTCCCCGGGAGGAGGACACCATGGCGTCGGAGCCCGAGACGATGTCGCAGCGTGCGGACGTGCACGCCTGCGCGCTGTCGTACAGGCCCGGCGCCCTGTCCGTCGTGCGCCGGCGGGTACGCGCCGTGCTGGCGGAGTGGGACCTGCGTCCGGAGGTCGTGGAGGACGTGCTGCTGGTGATCTCGGAGCTGACCACGAACGCGGTCGTGCACGCCGAGGGCCCCGCCGGGTTGCGTATCCGCTGGACGGACGTCGACGGGCGCAGCGCCCTGCGCGTCGAGGTGACCGACGGCGGCCCGGCAGTCCGGACCGACCCTCCCGGAGGGTCCACCGACCCCGACGAGCACGGGCGCGGGCTCGGCATCGTCAGCGCCCTGTCGATCCGGCACGGGGTCCGTACCGACCGCGCGGGCTTCACCCACTGGGCGGACCTGGTCACCGCCTGATCGACCTCTCCGGCCGCCGTCGGTGGGCTGGACCGCCGCCCGGGCCCGGGGCGGGCGGCGGGTCTGCGCGCGGCGGGCCGGGAGCGGGCTTACGGTGCCGCTCATGGCACTGAGCATGCGCAACCAGATCGAGGGCAAGGTCGCCTCGGTGGTCCCGGGCGAGGTGATGGCCGTGGTCACCGTCCGCCTCGACGGCGGCGGGCCGGACTTCACGGCGGCCGTGACGGCGGAGGCCGTGCGTGAACTCGGCATCATCCCGGGCGGCGGAGTGACCGTGCTGATCAAGGCGACGGAGGTCGCCCTGGCGACGGCACCCGTGCAGGGCATCAGCATCCGCAACCGGATCCCCGGCACCGTCACCGCCGTGACGCGGGGCGAGGCCATGGCGACCGTGCGGATCGCCTTCGGGGGCAGTCGTGAGCTGACCGCGGTGATCACCCGGGAGGCCTTCGACGAGCTGGGCGTCGCGGAGGGCGACCAGGTCGTCGCGCTGGTCAAGGCCACCGACGTGTCGCTGGCGACCTGACATCGGAGCCCCGGCGACCGGAGGACCCGGCGACCTGACGGCTTTCCGCCCGCCGGGTGGTGCGCCGGACGCGGCCCCGCCCGCCGAGCAGCGCCGGGGAACGCGGGCCCTACCCGAGGTAGGCGGGGGCCAGGGCCGCCGTCATCATGCGGCGGGCCCGGCCCGTGCCGTCGGCGGGCACCGTCCACAGGTCCGCGCCGAAGTCCCCGGCGAGGGCGTAGACGAGCGTGCGGTCGTCGCGCCAGACGACCTGGTCGTCGACGCTGCGCCGCTCGGCGACCGGGGTCTCGCGCAGGGTGGCCAGATCCAGGACGTACAGCCGCCACGGCGCGTCGGGGGAGAGGCCGGGGACGCGCTTCTTGAAGACGAGCCGGGTGCCGTCGGGCGAGAGCGAGGGGCACTCGACGTTGTCGCGGAGCGTCCGCACGGAGCGGGCCGCGAGGTCGCCGCGGACGAGATAGGTGCGGCCTCCGGTGCCGAGGGTTGCGTAGAAGTGGGCGTCGTCGGCGAAGGTGACGCCCCAGAAGTTCACGTCGGCGGCGCGGTAGGACCTGCCGTCCCTGGTGATCCGGAAGTCCTCGAGGTTCTTCACGAGCGTCCAGGTACGGGTGTCCAGGACGGAGGTGCGGGTGGAGAAGTCGGTGCCCGCGTAGGAGTCGCCGCCGACGAACACCGTCCAGGCGACCATCCGTCCGCTGGGCGAGACCCGGGCCCGGGTCGGGATGCCGGCGAGGGGGAAGCGGCGCAGCTCGCGCAGCCGGGCGTCGAGCACGACGGCGCGGTAGCCGTCCTGGACGGCGCCCTTGACCGACTGCAGGCAGATGCCGGTGCCCGCGGCCGCGTAGAAGCGCAGGCACGCGACCTTCGAGGCGGTGCGCACGGCCCCGGGGCTGTCGGCCGGGACGGTGGCGAGCTCGTCCCGGTGCGGCCCCCACGCCATGTTGCGGAACACCAGGCGTGGCGCGTCCGGCGCCAAGGTCACCGTTCCGGCGGTGACCGCGGGGCCGCCGGCCTGCGGGCGGTCCTTCTCCGCCGCGCGGTCGGAGGCGCGCAGCACGGACACGGCGGCGACGGCGGCCAGCGCCGCCACGGCGGCGAGCAGCAGGAACAGACGGCTGCGGGTGTTCATGGGGGCCTTTCCTCGGGGGTCACTTGCTCTGCGCCGGACGCAGGCACCAGGCGCAGACCGCGCACGCCGTCAGCGCCAGCGCGGCGGTGGTCAGGGCCGTGACGTCGCCCCACGCGGTCCAGGCGGCGCCGAAGGCCAGGGAGGCGGCGAAGCGGGCCGTGGCCTGCCCGGTTTGGACGAGGGCGAGCCCGGCGCCGCGCAGTTCGTCGGGTACGGCGGTGGAGGCGGCGGCCATCAGCACCCCGTCCGTGGCGGCGTAGAAGGCGCCGTGCAGCAGCAGGACGGCGTACGCCGGGCCGTGCGCGAGCAGCAGTCCGTACGCGGCGAGCAGCGCGACGTGCCCGGTCAGGAACATCCGCCAGCGCCCCACCCGGTCGGCCAGCCGCCCCAGTGGCACGGCGAGCAGCAGGAAGGCCGCCGCGGTGCCCAGTGGCAGCAGCGCGAACCAGCGGTCGGGGACTCCCAGGCGGTGCTGGAGCAGCAGGTAGACGAAGGAGTCGCTGACCGTCGACAGGCCCAGCAGCGTCGCGCAGACCGTCAGCCGCCGCACGTCCCGGCGGCGCAGCAACGCCAGGGACGCCCGCAGGGACGGCGCCGGGGAGCCGGCGGCGGCCGGGGTGGGAACCCCGCGGCGGCGGCCCGGCACGAAGAGCAGCAGCACCAGCACGCCCACGGCGGCGACGCAGAAGCTCACCGTGAAGACGGCGTCGTACCCCTCGGCGGCCTGCCGCAGGATGAGGAAGGCCACCAGCGGTCCCAGCAGCGCCCCGGCGGTGTCCATGGCGCGGTGCACGCCGAAGGCCCGGCCGCGCGCCTCGGGCGTGGAGGCCAGGGAGATCAGCGCGTCCCGCGGCGCGGTGCGCAGCCCCTTGCCGGTGCGGTCGGCCGCGAGGACGGCACCGATCAGCGGGAGGCCGTGGGCCAGGAGCAGCGCGGGCTTGCACAGTGCCGACAGGCCGTAGCCGAAGGCCGCGACGGCCTTGTGCCGGCCGCCGCCCCGATCGGCGAGGTGGCCGCCGGCCAGCCGCACGAGCGCGCTGAAGCCGTTGTACACGCCGTCCAGCAGGCCGAAGCCGAGCGGGGAGAGACCGAGTCCGGCGACCAGGTAGAGGGGCAGCACGGCCGTGACCATTTCCGACGAGACGTCGGTGATCAGGCTGACGGCGCCCAGGACGAGGACGGTGGGGGCGACGGCGGTGGCCCGCGGTCCGGGACGCGGCGCGTCCCGGACCCCGGTGCCGGTTCCGCCGCGGCTGTCCGCGACGTACACGTCGGCCTCAGCTCGCCCAGATGCCGGTGATGTCCGAGGCGGAGGCGGCGTTGCCCGCGTGCGTGCTCAGACCCGCCAGGTCCTCCAGCGTGCGGAGCATGTTGTAGTGGTTGTACGTCGTCGCGGAGGACGAGCCGGCCTTGACCGGCTGGCCGTACAGCACGGTCGGGATCTTGTTGCCGCTCAGCCGGTTGTCCTCGTCGAAGGTGACGACGAGCAGGCTGTTGTGGGTCTTCGCCCAGGTCGCGTACGCGCCCAGCTTGTTCTTCAGCCAGGTGTCACCGGTGGAGACCGAGCAGTCGTGCATGTCGCTGCACAGGTTGGGCACCACGAAGGAGACCTTCGGCAGGGTGGTGAAGTCCGTCGGGAACTGCGCGAAGGTCTTCGCCGTCGACGTCGGGACGTTGCTGAACGCGAACCACGGGTTGTGCTTGCGGGCGTAGGTGCCGCTGCTGCAGGTGGTCGAACCCTGACTGGGCAGCGTCTCGTTGTAGCTGGCCCAGCTCTTGCCCGCGGCGATCAGCTCGGAGGCGAGGTTGGGCTTGGAGCTGAAGCCGGGGGTGTAGCAGCCGTCGTCGGTGACGCCCTGGTTGCCGCCCGAGAAGATCTGCAGGTAGTTGGGCTGGCTCGGGTGCGTGATGCCGTACGACTGCGTCAGGTTGGCGCCGCCGGCCTTCAGCGTGTTGTTGATGTAGGGGGCGCTGGAGCTGCCGATGACCTGGTTGTAGGCGTGGTTCTCGAACATCACCACGACCACGTGGTCGGGGTTCGGCACGCTGCCCGCCGCGTGGGCGGTCTCGGACCCGCCGAGCCCGGCCCACAGGCCGAGGGAGGCGGCGGCGACGCCGAGGGCGGACGCCAGAGCGGTGACGGTGCGACGGGGACGGGGCAGGGACCAGCCGGACACGGCGGACCTCCGGGGAGCGGGGGACGGGGACGGGGGTGGTGCGGCGCCAGATTAGGAGGGGCCGTGGACGTCCGAAGCGCCGTGGAAGTGAAGGTCCGGGGAACGGTGCGAACGTTCCGGCTCGCGGGGGCGAGCGCGGGCAGAAAAAGCCCGGGGAGCGCAACTCGCGCTCCCCGGACTCTTGTTGTCAGGGCGTCACTTGATGTAGGTGATGCCGTCCGTGGTGATCGTCGGGCGTCCGGAGGTGCCGACGACGACGATCTTGAGGGTGTGCTTGGCGCTGGTGCTCCAGGTCTTGGACCAGATCGTCTGGCGGTAGGCGGTGGTGGAGGACTTGAGGTCCACCGTGGCCGCCTTGACCCCGTCGACGTAGACGTACGCCTGGCCGGAGGTCGAGGCCCGGGACACCACCCAGCCGACCGAGCGGCCGGTGAACGTCCAGGTCAGGCTGGCGTTCTTGGAGGACGAGGTGGAGGACTTCCCGCCGAGGTAGCTGGTGGAGCTCTTCGTCGACCAGGTACCGGACTTCGTCGCCGAGGTCTCCTGCAGGATCGCCGCAGTGCGGCTCACCGAGGCGGTGGTGTAGTTCCCGGCCGCGTCGGTGGCCTTCAGGCCGTACGTGACCGCGGTGTTCACCTTGCCCGTGGTGCTCCACGAGGTGGTGGTCGGACCGAAGGCGGCGGTGGTGGGGGCGGTCGCCGCGACGCTCTTGAGGGCGCCGTTGTCGGCGGCCTTCCAGGTCACGGAGACCGGCACGGAGGTGCTGGACACCGTGGCGTTGCGGATCTTCACCGCGGGCGCGGTGGTGAACGTCGGCTTGGTCGTGTCGCCGACCACGCTGTACGAGGACGCCGAGGTCGCCGTCTTGTTGTTGATGTGCACGGCGCGGACGGTCACGGTGTGCCTGCCCGCGGCGACCGTGATCGGCGCGGAGAGCGCGGTGGGCTTGGCGGTGGCGGCGACCTTGCCGTCCACGAGCACCTCGAACCGCTTGATGACGGCGGTCGGGGTGGACTCCTTCCAGGCGACCGTGGCCGAGCCCTTGGTGTAGTACGAGGACCCGGAGAGCGTGGCGCCGCTGACCCCGTTCAGGGTCGGCGCGGCGACGCCCGAGGAGTAGGAGCGGATGGTGGGCACCTTGGCGTACAGGTTGGTGCCGGGGCACGCGGTGGCGAACCCGTCGCGGTGACCGGAGATCGGGTAGAACGCCTTGCCGTTGACGGTCTGGGTCTTGGTCCCGGGGTTGGGGTCGATCTTCTTGAAGCCCAGCTTCCAGGCGGCCAGGGCGGTGACCGAGCCCAGCATCTGCGAGGTCATCGGCGTGGCCTTGGAGACGTGCGTGTCGGTCTGGAAGTAGCCGATGACCGCGATGCCCGAGGTACCGGTGTTGTAGCCCTCGGTCTGGGCGCCCACCACGGCACGGTCCACGCCGCCGTAGCGGCCCTCGTAGATCGTGCCGCACTTGTCGACGAGGAAGTTGTAGCCGATGTCCCGCCACGTCTGGCTGACGTGATACGCGTAGATCTGCCGGATGATGCTCGGCGAGTCGCTGCAGCTGTAGTCACCGCTCTTCGCCTGGGCGTTGTACGTGGCGGTGTGGTGCACGAAGACCACCTGCACCCCGTTGGGCGCGTAGGCCGGCTCCGTCTGCTCGCGGATGCTCTCGTCGGCGCCCCAGCCCGCCCTGGTGACGATGGGCGGCTTGGGCATGGTCGAGGTGGGGGGCGGGGATGAGGCGGAAACGGATGCTGAGGCCGACGCCGACGCCGACGCCGACGCCGACGCCGACGCCGACGCCGACGCGGAGGCCGTCGCGGAGGCCGTCGGGGAGCTCGTGGTGGGCGGGCCGCTGGTCGCCGGGGCGCCGCCGGCGGGGGCGGAGCTTTCCGGGGCGCTCGGCTCGGTAACCGGAGGCTCCGTCGTGGCCGGTGCGGTCGTCTCGGTGGACGTCGGGGTCTGCGTGGGATCCGCGGGCGGCGACGCGGGGTCCTCGGAGTTCTCGGAGTCGGCGGCGAAGGCGGCAGGCGCCATCGCCACGTCGACGCTGCTCTTCTTGTCGCTCTCGCCGACCAGGGCGAGTCTCAGGCCCCTCGGGATGCCGGCCGCGCCCTTGTCGGACCGGACGCGGACCTGCACGCCGTCGGACCAGCCCACCCACAGCGGAGGGGTGCCACCGCGTCCCGCCGCCTCGTCGCCGGCGTCCGGTGCGTCGTCGTTGTGCGTCTCGATGCCGAACCAGTCGGACCATGTGCCGGACTTCTGCGCCCGGACCCGCAGCTCGATCGTGCCGTCCAGCTCCGCCTTCGGATCGTCCCAGGTCACACCGAGGGTGCCGAAGGCGTCCGTGCGCTGCTGGGGCAGCTCCCGCTCGCCGCCGGTGCCCTTGAGCTCCAGCGCGTCCACCGTGGTGCGCACCGGCCCCTTGTGGGCCGCCGACGAGACGGTCCCCTCCGGGCCGCTCGCCACGGAGGCGGCGGTCACGGCTCCGGCCCCGCCGAGCACGACCGCCCCGACCGCGAGCCAGGCACGCCCGCGCACACGTATTCGTCCCATGTAGTCTTCCCCGCCCCGTCCCACCCCTGAGCCCGTGGGTACCGTTGGTTGAATTCCAAACCCCTGAATCGGGAAGCGCTTTATACCAGAGCGGCCGGGCCCCCTTCATCCCGCTGGACGTTCGATGCGAAAGCGGCGATACCGTCAGATAACGGAGAAACGGCCGGACGGATACTCTCTCCAGGGCGGATCAGCCCGGCCGGAGCGCGGGAAAGGCAGGCGGAGTGCTGGAAGGGCGACGGGACACCAGGTTCGGGCGGCTGCTCAGGCACGGCTTCTGCGACGCCGTGGCCGCCGAGGCGCTGCTGGGCGGCGACATCCTCGCCCCCGTCCGCAGCGATCCGGTCCTGCTCGACGCCCTCGGCGCCACCGCCGACCCCGACCAGGCGCTCGCCTCCCTCGTGCGGCTCCTCGAGGCACTCGCCCCCGGGGAACGGCGCACTCTCCTCGACACGCTCACCACGGCCAAACCGCTGCGCGACCGGCTGCTGGGGGTGCTCGGCGCCTCCTCCGCCCTGGCCGACCACCTGGCCCGGCACCCGGACCACTGGCACTCCCTGGTCACCTACGAGCACGCCGACCTGCACCCCGGCACCGCGGAGTTCGAGCGGCAACTGGCCGAAGCCGGCGACCCGGAGTCGCTGCGCGTGGCCTACCGGCGCTGCCTGCTGGGCATCGCCGCCCGCGACGTGTGCGGCACCAGCGACCTGGTGGAGACCGCCGCCGAGCTCGCCGACCTCGCCACCGCGACGCTGCGCGCGGCGCTGGCCATGGCCGAGGCCGAGGCGCCGGACGACGCCGCGCAGTGCCGGCTCGCGGTGATCGGCATGGGCAAGTGCGGCGGCCACGAGCTGAACTACATCTCCGACGTCGACGTCATCTTCGTGGCCGAGGCATGCCCCGACGCCGAGGAGGCCAAGGCGCTGCAGGCCGCCACCCGGCTGGCCGCGCACCTGATGCGGATCTGCTCCGACACCACCGTCGAGGGCAGCATCTGGCAGGTCGACGCCAACCTCCGCCCCGAGGGGCGGCGCGGCCCGCTGGTGCGCACCCTCTCCAGCCATGTGGCCTACTACAAGCGCTGGGCCAAGACCTGGGAGTTCCAGGCGCTGCTCAAGGCCCGCCCGGTGGCCGGCGACCCGGCGCTCGGGCAGGAGTACGTCGAGGCGCTGTCGCCCATGGTGTGGCAGGCCGCCGAGCGCGACCACTTCGTCCAGGACGTGCAGGAGATGCGGCGCCGGGTCGTGGAGAACATCCCCGCCGCGCACCTCGACCGAGAGCTCAAGCTCGGCCCGGGCGGCCTGCGGGACGTGGAGTTCGCGGTGCAGCTGCTCCAGCTCGTGCACGGCCGCACCGACGCTTCGCTGCGCAGCGGCACCACCCTGACCGCGTTGTCCCAGCTCGCCGCCGGCGGATACGTGGGCCGCGCGGACGCGGCGGCACTCGACGCCGCGTACCGCTTCCTGCGGACGATGGAGCACCGCATCCAGCTCCAGAAGCTGCGCCGCACCCACCTGATGCCCGAGGACGCGGCCGACCTGCGGCGGCTCGGCCGCTCGATGGGCTTCCGCGCGGACCCGGTGACGGAGCTGACACGGGAGTGGCGGCGGCACGCCAGGGAGGTGCGCCGCCTCCACGAGAAGCTGTTCTACCGTCCACTGCTCGACGCGGTCGCCCAGCTCGCTCCCGGGGAGGCGGGCCTGTCCACGGCCGCGGCCAAGCAGCGCCTGGAGGCGCTCGGCTACGCCGACCCCGCCGCGGCCCTGCGCCACCTGGAGGCGCTGGCCTCCGGGGTCAGCCGCAAGGCCGCGATCCAGCGGACCCTGCTGCCGGTGCTGCTCGGCTGGTTCGCCGACTCTGCGGACCCCGACGCGGGCCTGCTGAACTTCCGCAAGGTCAGCGACGCCCTGGGCCGCACCCCCTGGTACCTGCGGCTGCTGCGCGACGAGGGCGCCGCCGCGATGAACCTCGCGCGGGTGCTGTCCTCCGGTCGGCTCGCCCCCGACCTGCTCATGCGGGCCCCCGAGGCGGTCGCCCTGCTCGCCGACGACGAGGGGCTCCAGCCGCGCGGCCGCGCCGCCCTGGACCAGGAGGTGCTGGCCGCGGTGCACCGCGCGGACTCCGCCGAGCAGGCCGTCGCCGCGGTCCGCGGGGTGCGCCGCCGCGAGCTGTTCCGCACCGCGGCCGCGGACCTGGTGGGTGTCCACCGCGACGACCCGGACGCGGTGGGCGCCGCCCTCACCGACCTCAACGCCGCCGCCGTCACCGGGGCCCTGCAGGCCGCGGTGGGCGCCGTCGAGGCGGCCGAGGACGAGCCCCTGCCCACCCGGTTCTCCGTCATCGGCATGGGCCGCTTCGGGGGCCGCGAACTGGGCTACGGGTCCGACGCGGACGTCCTGTTCGTCCATGACCCCTATGAGGGTGTCGACGAGCACCGGGCCGCCCGGTCCGCGCTCAAGGTCGCCAACGAACTGCGCCGGCTGCTGCAGATCCCCACCACCGACCCGCCGCTGCTGATCGACGCCGACCTGCGCCCGGAAGGCAAGAGCGGACCGCTGGTGCGCACGCTCGGTTCGTACGCCGCCTACTACCGGCGCTGGTCGCTGGTCTGGGAGCGGCACGCGCTCCTGCGCGCCGAACCGGTCGCGGGCGACGAGGACCTGGGCGCCCGCTTCATCGCCCTCGCCGACCCGCTGCGCTACCCGGCCGACGGGCTGCCGGAGGAGGCGGCGCGCGAGATCCGCCGGCTCAAGGCCCGGATGGAGTCCGAGCGGCTGCCGCGCGGCGCGGACCCGACAACCCACGCCAAACTGGGACGGGGCGGGCTCAGCGACGTCGAGTGGACGGTGCAGCTGCTGCAGTTGCGGCACGGCGCGCGGGTCCCCGGGCTGCGGACCACCCGTACCCGCCCGGCGCTGGCCGCCGCCGTGGCGGCGGGACTGGTCCCCGCCGAGGACGCCGAGGTCCTGGACGCCGCCTGGATCCTGGCGAGCCGGTTGCGCAACGCCGTCATGCTCGTCCGGGGCCGCCCCGGCGACACCTTCCCCG
The DNA here is from genome assembly GCF_057707665.1 of Actinacidiphila sp. bgisy167. Taxonomy (NCBI): domain Bacteria; kingdom Bacillati; phylum Actinomycetota; class Actinomycetes; order Kitasatosporales; family Streptomycetaceae; genus Actinacidiphila; species Actinacidiphila sp. bgisy167. Next base: position 46,133 of record NZ_JBYIQP010000008.1, read on the forward strand.
GCGACGGCAGGGAGCTCGCCGCGGTCGGGCGCTACCTCGGCTACGAGCCGGGGCACGTGGGCGACATGGTCGAGGACTACCGCCGCACCACGCGGCGGGCCCGCGCGGTGGTCGAGCGCCTCTTCTACGGCATGTAGGGGGCGCGTTGCACGTACCGGTTCTGCCCCGGGCCTGCCCCGGTCCGCGCACCGAAGCGTGCTCGTCCGCGCCGCCCGGCTACACCGCCGCGACGCGTACCTGGCGCGGCAACCGGTAGGCGAGGCCGCCGTAGACGGCCCAGGAGGCGGCGAAGCCGACGCCGAGGCAGAGGCTGCCGCCGACGGCGTCCAGCCAGAAGTGGTTGGCGGTCGAGACGATGACGACCAGCGTGGCGACGGGGTAGAGCACGCCCAGCACCCGCACCCAGGCCCGCTGCGCCAGCATGGCGATGGTGATGCCGCACCACAGCGACCAGCCGATGTGCATCGACGGCATGGCCGCGTACTGGTTGGAGACGTGCGCCAGGTCGCCCGAGGCCATCGACCCCCAGGTGTGGTGGATCCGGACGGTGTCGACGAAGCCCCCGCCCTCCATCAGCCGGGGCGGCGCCAGGGGGAAGAAGTAGAAGCCGAGCAGCGCGATTCCGGTGGTCACGAAGAGGACCAGCCGGGTCGGCGCGTACCGCCCGGGATGCTTGCGGAAGAGCCACACCAGCACCGCCAGGGTGACGATGAAGTGCAGCGTCGCGTAGTAGTAGTTCATGCCGACGATGAGCCACGTGACGGAGTTCACGGCGTGGTTGACCGCGTGCTCGAAGGCGAGGCCGAGGGAGTGCTCGAGTCCCCAGACGTGGCTCGCGTTCCGCATGGCGTCGTCCTGCTGCTCGGGCACGGCGTTGCGCACGAGCGAGTAGATCCAGTAGCTGACGGCGATCAGCAGGATCTCGAACCACAGCCGGGGCCGGCGTGGCGCCAGCAGCCGGCCGGCCGGCGCTCCATCGATGTCACGGGAATCGATGGAGCGCGTCGGCACGCCGCCACTGCGGTGGTCCATGGTCTTCGCGGTCGATTCCCCCATGGGGCGATAGTCTGCCATGCGGTCCGGCACCGTCCGATCAACCCCCGATGGGATCCTGTACATCCCGTGCACGCCTCCCGGCCGACTGCTGTACGAACACGGCTGCCCCGGCTTCGGGACCCGATGCCGTCGAACCGCGGACGACCAGTTCTGGCAGGAAGACGAACTCGCTGTGCGGGGCCGGGGTGCCGCCGACCTCCTCCAGCAGCGCGCGCACGGCGGCCTGGCCCATGGCCGTGACCGGCTGCCGGATGGTGGTGAGCGGCGGATCGGTGAAGGCGATGAGCGGGGAGTCGTCGAAGCCGACGACGGAGACGTCGCCGGGGACGGACAGCCCCCGCTGCCGAGCCGCGCGGACGGCGCCCAGGGCCATCATGTCGGAGGCGCACACCACGGCCGTGCAGCCCGCCTCGAGCAGGCCGGAGGCGGCGGCCTGACCACCCTCGAGAGTGAACAGCGAATGCCGGATACGCTCGCCCGCCTCGTCGGCGGATATGCCGAGGACCTCCTCCATGCTGCGCACGAAGCCCTCGATCTTGCGCCGCACGGGGACGAACCGCTCGGGGCCGACCGCGAGGCCGATCCGCTCGTGGCCGAGCGCGGCCAGGTGGGTGACGGCGAGCCGCATGGCCCCGCGGTCGTCGGGCGACACGAACGCCGCCTTGATCCGGGCGGAGAAGCCGTTGATCAGCACGAACGGCACGCCCTGGCCGTGCAGCCGGTCGTAGCGCGCCATGTCGGCGGTGGAGTCGGCGTGCAGCCCGGAGACGAAGATGATCCCCGCGACGCCGCGCTCGACGAGCATCTCGACGAGTTCGTCCTCGGTCGAGCCGCCCGGGGTCTGGGTGGCCAGCACCGGGGTGTACCCCTGCCGGGTCAGGGCCTGCCCGATGACCTGGGCGAAGGCCGGGAAGATCGGATTCTCCAGCTCCGGCGTGATGAGCCCGACGAGGCCCGCGCTGCGCTGCCGCAGCCGTACGGGCCGCTCGTACCCCAGCAGGTCGAGGGCGGCCAGCACGGACTGGCGGGTGGCCGCGGAGACGCCTGGCCTGCCGTTGAGGACCCGGCTGACCGTCGCTTCGCTCACCCCCGCCTGGGCTGCGATGTCGGCAAGCCTTGCGGTCACGGGATGCGACTGTACCGGTCGTACCTCAGATCGCCCACCAGATACATGAATCGGCCGGAAGACGGACGGAACCGCCGGTGGGGGAGACCGGCTCGGAGGAGAGCACCGGCCGCCCCGGGACGGGGACGTGCACCGGCTCCGAGGTGACGTTGACCGTGCACACCATGCCGGGCCGGGAGAACGCCAGCACCCCCTCGGGGGCGTCCAGCCAGCGCATCGGGCCGTCGCCGAGCCCGGGCAGTTCGCGGCGCAGCCGCAGGGCCGAGCGGTACAGCTCCAGCGTGGAGTTCGGGTCGCCGCTCTGCGCCTGGACGCTCAGCTCGCCCCAGCGCGCGGGCTGCGGCAGCCAGCTGCCGGCCGGGCCGAAGCCGTGGCTGGCGCCGTCGACGGTCCACGGGATGGGCACCCGGCAGCCGTCGCGCATCCCGTCCTGGCCGGTGTCCCGGAAGAAGGAGGGGTCCTGGCGGACCTCGTCCGGCAGGTCGGTGACCTCGGGCAGGCCCAGCTCCTCGCCCTGGTAGACGTATACGGAACCGGGCAGCGCGAGCATCAGCAGCGCCGCGGCCCGGGCCCGGCGCAGCCCGGCGACCCCGCCGCCGTAGCGGGTGACATGCCGGACGACGTCGTGGTTGGAGAGCACCCAGGTGGTGGGGGCGCCCACGGAGACGGTGGCGGCGAGGGACTCCTCGATCACCGCGCGCATCGCCCCGGCCTCCCAGGGGCACTGCAGGAAGTGGAAGTTGAAGGCCTGGTGCAGCTCGTCGGGACGGACGTAGAGCGCCATGCGCCGCGCGTTCGGCGCCCAGGCCTCCGCGACGCCGATGCGCTCACCCGGCAGCGCCTGCGAACGGGGTCCGGGGGAGTAGGAGTCGAGCAGCCGGCGCCAGGAGCGGTGGATCTCGTGGACCCCGTCCTGGTCGAAGAAGGGGAGCACCTGGGCGCCGATCATCTTGACCTGCTCCGTGTGGCCGATGTCGGGCAGGCCGGCCGCCTTGACCATGCCGTGGGCGACGTCGACGCGGAAGCCGTCGACGCCCAGGTCCAGCCAGAAGCGCAGGACGGAGTCGAACTCCGCGCGGACCTCGGGGTGGTCCCAGTTGAGGTCGGGCTGCTCGGGCGCGAAGAGGTGGAGGTACCAGTCGCCGTCGGCGACCCTTGTCCAGGCGGGGCCGCCGAAGACCGACTCCCAGTCGTTGGGCGGCAGGTGGCCGTGGGCGCCCCTGCCGGGGCGGAAGTGGTAGCGCTCGCGGGCCGGCCCCCCGGGGCGGTCGGCCAACGCCGCCCGGAACCACGCGTGCCGTTCGGAGGTGTGGTTGGGGACGATGTCGACGATCACCCGCAGGCCCAGCCCGTGGGCGGTGCGGATGAGCGCGTCGGCGTCCGCGAGGGTGCCGAAGAGGGGGTCGACGCTGCGGTAGTCGGCGACGTCGTAGCCGCCGTCCGCCTGGGGCGAGGCGTAGAAGGGGGTCAGCCACACGGCGTCGGCGCCGAGTTCCGCCAGGTAGGGCAGGCGGGCCCGGATGCCGGGCAGGTCGCCCACGCCGTCGCCGTCGCCGTCGGCGAAGGAGCGCACGTACACCTGGTAGATGACGGCGCTGCGCCACCAGCCGGGGGCGCGGCCCGCGTCGGGGGCGGCCGGGGTCTCGTCGGCCGCGTCGTGGCGGACGGGGGCGAGCTCTTGGGTCATGTCGTTCCCTCGTGGGTCGGCGCCGGTCTCAGCCGATGATCCCGATCCCACGCGTGATCGGCAACGCCTTCCAACTTTTTGCGGAAGATCGCGCAACCACTTCCAGGTCGGCTGCCATTCCCTCGGCGCGTCTCCTCCCGGAAACCCCGTGGACACGCAGGTGTAACGATCGGAAGATCTTTCAAGTTTTGCAGCAAGGTCTTTCGTCAGGCTTGCATCCCTGTTACGTTCCTCGACAGCCCGGCGGCCGCAACGGCGCAGTCGGCAGTGGGGGGCCGCGGCGACGCGCCCAGCACCATCACGGGCTTTCATCCTGGAGGAGATCACATGCGGCGTGGCATAGCGGCCACCGCGCTGGTTGCGGCGCTCGGGCTTGCGACGACGGCTTGCGGGGGCGGCAGTGACAAGGCCGACGGCGGTCCCGTCACCATCACCTGGTGGGACACCTCGAACGCGACGAACGAGGCGCCGACCTACGAGGCCCTGATCGCGGACTTCGAGAAGGCGAACCCGAAGATCAAGGTCAAGTACGTCAGCGTGCCGTTCGACCAGGCGCAGAACAAGTTCCAGACGGCCGCCGGCAGCAAGGGCGCCCCCGACGTGATCCGTGCCGAGGTCGGGTGGACGGCCTCCTGGGCGAAGTCCCAGTTCCTCGCGCCGCTGGACGGCACCCCGGCGCTGGCCGACCAGGACGACATCAACCCGTCCCTGCTCAAGCAGGCGCAGTACGAGGGGAAGACCTACGGCGCCCCGATCGTCACCGACACCCTCGCGTTGATGTGGAACAAGGAGCTGCTCAAGAAGGCCGGCTTCGACAAGGCGCCGGCCACCTGGGACGAGCTCAAGACGGTCGCCAAGGCCGTCAAGACCAAGGCCGAGGCCGACGGCTTCTGGCTGCGCGCCGACTCCTACTACGAGCTGCCCTTCCTCTTCGGCGAGGGCACCGACATGGTCGACGCCGCGGCGAAGAAGATCACGATCAACTCGCCCGAGGCCGTCAAGGCCGTCGACGTCAGCAAGTCCGTGCTCGCCTCCCCGGGAGTCCACGAGCTCGACGTGACCGCTGACGCGTACGCTCACATGCAGGACGCGTTCGTCAGCGGCAAGGTCGCCATGATCATCCAGGGCCCCTGGGAGCTGACCAACATCTACAAGGGCTCGGCCTTCACCGACAAGGCCAACCTCGGCATCTCCGCCGTCCCGGCCGGCTCCACCGGCAGAGCGGGCGCCCCGACCGGCGGTCACAACCTCGCCGTCTACGCCGGTTCCGACAAGGCGCACCAGGAAGCCGCGCAGAAGTTCGTCGGCTGGATGACCTCCGGTGCGACCCAGGCCGAGATCGCCCTGAAGAACGGCACCCTGCCGACCCGCACCTCCGCCTACACCGCCGAGGTCAAGGCCGCGCCCGGTGTCGCCGAGTTCCAGGACATCCTGGCCGACGTGGCCCGCCCGCGCCCGGAACTCCCCGAGTACAGCTCGCTCTTCGCCGACTTCGGCACCAACCTGACCAGCATCCTGCAGGGCAAGGTCGCCACCCAGAAGGGCCTGGACCAGACCGCCGAGTCCTACAAGAAGCTCGTCAAGGACTTCCAGTAACAGGCCGCGGGCCCAGGCGGGGTGGAGAAAGGAGCGGGTCGAGGGCCGAGTCCGGTACGGCGGGGAAGGAAGACGCAGCGGAGCTGCGGCGACCGACCACACCGCCGCCGGGCGAGAGCCGTCGACCCGCGACGCCGGCCCGCCTTTCCGTGTGGCCTCCGAGGCAGCCATGAACCGTCCGGTCCGCCGCGCCCGCCACGGGCGGCGGACCGGACGGCCACCGCCCGCGTCCGCACGCACACCCTCCGCCGTGCGGCCGGGCCGTACCCCCTGAGCGAACTTTCGAGAAGGTGCCGAAGATGACCGTCGCCGCCGAGGGCGGAACCCGGGAGACCAAGCGCGGCGAGGCGCCGCGCCCCGGTCCGCTCAGCCGCATCCGGCAGTCCTACAACCGCAACTGGTATGCCTGGGCCATGGTGGCGCCGGTCGTCGCCGTCATCGGCCTGCTGGTGCTCTACCCCCTGGTCCGCGGCGTCTACCTGTCGCTGACCGACGCCGACAGCCAGAACGTCGGCCGGACGATCGGCGTCAACAAGATCCCGGACTCCTTCTCCTGGGTCGGCCTCAAGAACTACACGGAGATCCTGTCGGGCGCGGACCACCAGTTCTGGCCGCACTTCACCTGGACCATCGTCTGGACGGTCGTCTGCGTCACCCTGCACTACGGCCTCGGCCTCGGCCTCGCGATGCTGCTGAACCGCAAGCTCCGGGCCCGCACCTTCTACCGGCTGGTCCTGATCCTGCCGTGGGCCGTCCCGACCTTCGTCACGGTCTTCTCCTGGCGGCTGATCCTCGCCGACGACGGCGGCATCCTGAACACGGCCCTGCACGCGATGCACCTGCCGACGCCCGCTTGGCTGAGCGACCCCTTCTGGCAGAAGACCGCAGCGATCATGGTCAACACCTGGGTCGGTGTGCCCTTCATGATGGTCTCGCTCCTCGGCGGCCTGCAGTCGATCCCCTCGGAGCTGTACGAAGCGGCCGAGATGGACGGCGCCACCCCCTGGCAGCGGTTCCGCCACGTGACGCTTCCCGGCCTTCGATCGGTGAGCAGCACGGTGATCCTGCTCGGCGTCATCTGGACCTTCAACCAGTTCGTCGTCATCTTCCTGCTGTTCGGCGTGAACGCGGGACAGGACGCCCAGATCCTGGTGACCTGGGCCTACCGCCTCGGCTTCGGGCAGGACCCGCGCGACTACGCAGGCTCCGCCGCCTACGGCGTGATCATCCTGTCCATGCTCATCGTCTTCGCCTCCGCGTACCGGCGCTGGCTCGCCCGCACCGAGAACGCGGCCGCCTGACGGCCGCACCGGCCAGGACAACCGCCATGACGCAAGAGAGGGCAGCCACCCCCATGAGCACCACCGCAGACCTCCCCGCCGCGGGAGCCGCGAAGGACGCGGCCCCCGCCCCCGTCCGCGCAGCGACGCGCCGGCGCACCGGCCGCGGCGAGCGCGGCCGGGCCGCCTCGGTGCTGATCCACGGCGTACTGATCACCGCGAGCCTCATCGCCGCGTTCCCCGTGCTGTGGATCGCCTGGGTCTCCTTCGGCCCGGACAAGACCGACTTCCTCCACCCCGCCGACATCGCCGGGAAGTTCAGCTTCGAGAACTACACGAAGGTCCTCGCCGACACGAACTTCCTCCGGTGGTTCCTGAACTCCGCGATCGTCGCCCTCGGCACCTGCCTGCTGGGCGTGTTCGTCGCCGCCAGCGCCGGCTACGCGGTCTCCCGGATGCGCTTCCCGGGCCACCGCCAGCTGATGTGGACCTTCCTGGTGACCCAGATGTTCCCGGTCGCCATTCTCATGGTGCCGCTGTACAACATCCTGGCCGATCTGGGCCTGCTCGACACCTACTGGGGGCTCATCCTGGTCTACTGCACCACCGCGGTGCCGTACTGCGCGTGGCTGCTCAAGGGCTACTTCGACACCATCCCCCAGGAGATCGACGAGGCCGGACGGGTCGACGGACTCAGCCCGTTCGGCACCTTCTACCGGCTGGTGCTGCCGCTGGCCCGGCCGGGACTCGCGGTGGCGGCCTTCTACACCTTCCTCACCGCGTGGGGAGAGGTCGCCTACGCCTCGGTCTTCATGCTCGGCGAGGACAAGTACACCCTCGCCGTCGGCCTCACCACCTTCGTCAGCGAGCACGACAACCAGTGGGACCTGATGGCCGCCACCTCCGTGCTCATCGCGCTGCCCGCGTCGGGCTTCTTCTACGTCGTCCAGCGGCACCTGGTCACCGGCCTCACCGCCGGCGCGGCCAAGTCCTGAACCGCACCACCCGGGGCGCCCGGGCCCGGCCCAGGAGGCCGGGCACCCCGGCCCCGCCCCGTCGCCGCACCGAGCCCTCCATCCTCCAAGGGATCACCATGACCCAGTACCTGGCGGACACCACCCGTCACCCCCACACCTCCGACCAGCCCGCGGCCACCGCGGACTGGTGGAGAGACGCGGTCATCTACCAGGTCTACCCCCGCAGTTTCGCCGACGGGAACGGCGACGGCATGGGCGACCTCCCCGGCATCCGCGAGCGCCTCCCGTACCTGCGCGACCTCGGCGTCGACGCCGTCTGGCTGAGCCCCTTCTACGCCTCCCCGCAGGCCGACGCCGGCTACGACGTCGCCGACTACCGGGCCGTCGACCCGATGTTCGGCACCCTGCACGACGCCGACGGGCTGATCCGCGACGCCCACCGGCTGGGGCTGCGGATCATCGTCGACCTGGTCCCCAACCACACCTCCGACCAGCACGAGTGGTTCAAGCAGGCAGTGAGCGAGGGCCCCGGCTCCCCGCTGCGGCAGCGCTACCACTTCCGCCCCGGCAAGGGCGCGGGCGGCGAACTCCCCCCCAACGACTGGGAGTCGGTCTTCGGCGGACCGGCCTGGACCCGCGCCGCCGACGGCGAGTGGTACCTGCACCTGTTCGCGCCCGAGCAGCCCGACCTCAACTGGGAGCACCCGGCCGTCCAGGACGAGTTCCGCTCGATCCTGCGCTTCTGGCTCGACATGGGCGTCGACGGCTTCCGCATCGACGTGGCGCACGGCCTCGTCAAGGCCGACGGCCTGCCCGACATCGGCGCCCACGAGCAGCTCAAGCTCCTTGGCAACGATGTCCTGCCCTTCTTCGACCAGGACGGCGTCCACGAGATCTACCGCTCATGGCGGCGGATCCTCGACGAGTACTCCCCGAGCCACTCCCCGAACCTGCGGCCGGGAGCGCTCCCGGGCGCCCGCATCGCCGTCGCCGAGGCCTGGACCCCCACCGTCGAGCGCACCGCGAACTACGTGCGCTCCGACGAACTGCACCAGGCCTTCAACTTCCAGTACCTCGCCACCCGGTGGGACGCCGCCGAGCTGCGCGCGGTCATCGACCGCTCGCTCGACGCCATGCGCCCGGTCGCCGCTCCCACCACCTGGGTCCTTTCCAACCACGACGTGGTCCGCCACGCCACCCGGCTGTCCTCCGACGGCAAGACGTACGACGTGCGCCGCGCCCGCGCCGCCTCGCTGCTGATGCTGGCCCTGCCCGGCTCCGCCTACGTCTACCAGGGCGAGGAACTGGGCCTGCCCGAGGTCACCGACCTGCCCGACGAGCTGCGCCAGGACCCGGCGTTCTTCCGCGCCGCGGGCCAGGACGGCTTCCGCGACGGCTGCCGCGTCCCGATCCCGTGGACGTCCGAGGGCCCCAGCCACGGCTTCGGCAGCGGCGGCAGCTGGCTGCCGCAGCCCGAGAGCTGGGCGCGGCTCAGCGTCGCCGAGCAGACCGGCGACCCGGCCTCCACCCTGGAGCTGTACCGCGCCGCCCTGCGGCTGCGCCGCGAGCTGCCCGGGCTCGGCGCCGGCGAGTCCGTCCGGTGGGAGGACGCGCCGGAGGGCGTGCTGTCCTTCCTCCGGCCCGGCTTCGTGTGCACCGTCAACACCACCTCCGAGCCAGTGACACTGCCCGTGCCGGGGGCGCTTTCGCTGGCCAGCTCCGCCGTGGAGATCACGGCGACCGGGGTCGTCGTCCCGGCCGACACGACCGTCTGGTGGGCCGTTTGACGTGCGTCGCCGTCGCATAGGGTCGGTAGCTGTGACCACCACAGCTCGACTTGCCGACATCGCGGCCCAGGCGGGGGTCAGCGAGGCCACCGCCAGCCGCGTGCTGAACGGGAAGGCGGGGGTCGCCCCCGCCACCCGGCAGAAGGTGCTGGCCGCGCTGGACCTGCTCGGCTACGAGCGCCCGGTGCGGCTGCGGCGGCGCAGCGCCGGCCAGATCGGACTGATCACCCCCGAACTCAACAACCCGATCTTCCCCGCCTTCGCCCAGGTCATCGAGCAGAACCTGACCGGCTACGGCTACACGGCGGTGCTGTGCACCCAGCATCCCGGCGGCTCCACCGAGGACGAACTGGTGGAGGCGCTCGTGGAGCGCGGGGTGCGCGGCATCGTCTTCCTGTCCGGGCTGCACGCCGACGTCACGGCCGATCCCGAGCGCTACGCGCGCCTCCTGGGCCAGGGCGTGCCCTATGTGCTGGTCAACGGCTTCAACCCGGCGATCGCCGGACCATACATCTCGCCGGACGAGCGCGCCTCGGCGCGCATCGCCGTCCAGCACCTGGCCGAACTCGGCCACCAGCGGATCGGGCTGGCCGTCGGGCCCGGCCGCTTCGTGCCGGTGCGGCGCAAGGTCGAGGGCTTCGTCGAGGCACTGGGCGAACTGCTCGGGTTCGGCGAGGAGCAGGCCGGAGAGTACGTCCGGCACACCCTCTTCTCGGTGGAGGGCGGCCACGCGGCCGCGGGGACGCTGCTGGACAAGGGCTGCACCGGCATCGTCTGCGGCAGCGACCTGATGGCCCTGGGCGCGGTGCGCGCGGTGCGGGAGCGCGGCCTGACTGTCCCCGGGGACGTCTCGGTCGTCGGCTACGACGACTCGCCGCTGATCGCCTTCACCGACCCGCCGCTGACCACGGTCCGCCAGCCGGTCGAGGCGATGGGCGCGGCGGCGGTGAACACGCTCCTGGAGGAGATCGGCGGCACCCCTGTGCAGCGCTCGGAGTTCGTCTTCCAGACGGAACTGGTCGTCCGCGGCTCCACGGGCAAGGCGCCCGGCGGCAGCCGGCGCCCCCACTGAGGACACCAGCCCGCGCCGCCCGGTGCGTATCCGCTCGCGGCGGCCCGCGCCGGCCGCTGTCGCGCCGTCATGAGCGACCGTGCGGCGCCCTTCCCCTGCGACATCCGGCCCGACCCGCAACCCCGCCGGGCCCGGGGCGTCGTAACGGATGACGGACCTCCGTCATCCGACGCGACGAAAAGAGACAGCCTATGAAGACCCGCAGCGCACGGGCCACGCTGACGACACTGGCCGGTGTACTCGCCCTCCTGGCCGTTCCCGGGACCGCCGGGGCCGAGGACAGGCATCCGGGGCCGGACCACGGCCGGCCGGGTGTGAGCGAGGTGCTCTACGACCTGGGCGACGAGGCGTTCCGGCCGCCCCGTTCCCTGGGGTACGTGGGGGACAACGAGCTGAACGGGGCCGTGTATGTGCCGGCCGACCTCGCGCACGGCCGCCACCCGCTGATCGTGATCGAGCACGGCATCCACGCCACATGCGCCGACGCGGACGCGGCCCGGGACCTGGCCGCCGCGCAGGAGGCCCTGGCGCGGGACGAGGAGGCCGGCGACACCGCCGACGCCGAGAAGCAGCAGGCGATCATAGAGGCGGCCGTCGCCGCGCTCTGGGCGTGGCCGTGCGCGCCCGGCACCGACCGGATCCCCAGTCACCGCGGTTACGACTACCTCGGCCGGGATCTGGCGCGCCGCGGCTTCGTCGTGGTCTCCATCGGCACCAACGGCATCAACGCGACCTCGGCGGGCCAGGCCGACACCGTCTACCAGGCGCGGGCCGCGTTGATCGAACGCCATCTGGTGATGTGGCGGCAGTTGGCGCTGACCGGCGGCGGCCCGCTCAAGGGCCGCTTCACCGACGCCGCTTCTGGGCGCGTGTCGGCGGTGGACTTCCGGGGCCATGTGGATCTCGGCGACGTCGGCCTGATCGGGCACTCCATGGGCGGTGGCGCCGTCATGCAGGAGATCGACGACAGCAACCGGGCGTCCTGGCCGCAGGGCGTCTCCATCCGCGCGGCGTTCGCCCTGGCCCCGGCACAGACCTGGGATCCCGTCACCGTGACCAAGACGCCGTTCGCGGTGATGTGGGGGACGTGCGACGTGACCAACGGCGGCACATACGTCGAGCAGAACGAGGGCGCCAACACCGTGCCCCTCCACAAGTTCACGGTCACCGGCGGGGTCCACAACTTCTACAACAGGCAGTGGTCGCCGGCCGGCGGGCAGGTCATGGCGGAGGACGACTCCGTACCCGGCAGCCGGCCCGGCACCTGCCAAGCGCAGTTCCAGGACGCGCCCCTGCCGCAGCCGGACCAGGACGAGCTGTCCGAGGCACAGCAGCGCCGCATCACCCAGGCATACGCCGGGGCGTTCTTCGCGCGGCACCTGCTGGGCGACAAGCGGTACGACCGCGTCCTGCGCGGCCAGGCGCGGTTCCCCGGCATACCCGACGTGATCGACGTGCGGTTCGACGCGGGCCGGTGACCGGCGTCCGAGGGGCGCGGCGCGTTCCGTGCCCCTCGGACGGGCTCGGGCGGGTCGGCGCTCGCGGTGGCGGCCCTCGCCGTCCCCACCCCGGCCCCCGCCGCCCTCCGACGCGGCGTTCGCCGCGCAGCCCGCGCGGCACGACCTCACACGGGGGCAGTTCTACTGCGTACTGCCGGATCGTTTCGCCGACGGCGACGGCTCCAACAACCGGGGCGGTCTGACCGGCACTCGGCTGAGCACGTGCTACGACCCCACCGACAGGCGGCCCGTCGTCGGCCCGTCACCTCACCCGCGCCCACCCGGCCCGTCCCCTCAGGGCTCAGCGCAGCGTCGTGAGCTCGGCGCCCGAGTCGAGTACCGCCGACAGTTCGGCCCGGGAGTCCTGTGCGGCCCGTACCGCCATCGTCGGGCCCTTCGAGGAGCCCGTCACGCCGCCCGTGGCCTTGATCCGCGCCACATCCCGGCTGCCCGCCGCCAGCAGATACCAGTGGCCGGCCGCCGACTTCCACAGCACTCCGGCGAGTACCCGCGGCACCGCCCGGCCGCACGCCCCGCCGTCCCGGTCGCTCTGGCCCACCGGCGCGCCCTGGGCGCCCGGTTCGGACACCGGGGGCAGGAACAGCGCCAGCGTCCGCCCGTCCGTGCCGCGCCAGGTGTCGGCGCGGGCGCAGACCCACGAGGCCTGCCCGTTGTCCTCCGGCAGGCGTTGCGTGGCGTACCGCCAGACATTGACCGAGCGCGTGCCCAGGCCGCTCATGGAGGAGAGGGTGCAGGCCGTCCGCGCCACGTGCGCCAGTGCCGCGGGGCCGGTCGCCTCCAGCGGTGTGCCGCCCTTCGGCGGCTGGTACGTCAGATGGGCCGGCACCAGGTCGCCGAGGTCGCTCAGGAGGAACGGCCGGTCCAACCCGAGCCCGTCCGCGGCCCGGAACTCCAGTGCGGGCCAGGTGTCCCCGCACACCCCGGGACGGCTGTCCGCACCCGGCATCCGCACCGGCTCGGTCACCCCGTCCGCCGTGCGGTCCAGCTTCGCCGGGGCGCGGCCCGGGTCCCGCAGGTCGCGCGAGGCCGCACCGGCCACCCAGGGGGCGGTCAGGAACCGGGTGTTGCCGTTCGTCCGCCCGAGGACGACGGCGGCCGTGGTCACCCCCGCGCCGTCCACCCGGGCGAAGTCCAGGGCGGCCGTGCCGCCGCCTCCACGCGGCTCGGCGTAGCGCACCAGCCGCAGACCGTCGTACATCAGCACCACGGTGGCCTCGTCCACGTCCCCCGCGTACAGCAACTGCGGCTGCTGCGCGGGCAGTCCCCCGGAGGTGCCCTTGGTGGCCGACACGGCGACCGCGGAGGAGGGCCGGGCCCATACCGCCATCGCCCGGACCAGCAGTGCCCGGTCGCCGGCCCGGCTGCCGCGGGTCGGCCAGGCCGTGAAGTCCACCCGGGAGGCGCGGGTCCAGGCGGTGTTCTCCACCCGTACCAGCTTCGCCGGATCCAGCAGCCCCGCGGCCCCGTACGGGCCCGGGGACCCGCCCGCCGCGTCCGGGCCCAGCCCGCCGGCCAGCACCGCGACCAGGGCCGCGGCCGCGGCCACGACGACCGCGCCGGCCGCGGCGAGGCCCACCCGCACGCGCTGCCGTCTGCGCAGCAGATCCGTCGGCCGGGCCCGCACGGTGCACGGGTCGAGTCCGCTGCCGCCCAGCAGCAGTCCCTCGGGCACCGCCTTGGCGGCCTTCAACGCGCCCCGCGGGTCGGCCACCCCGGCGGCCAGCAGCAGCCTGCGCACCTCGCGGCCGTCCGCGTGCCGGGGCCGCTCGAGTTCCAGCAGCGCATACGCCGCCCGCCCGGCCGCGTTCAGCCCGGCCAGCGCCCGGTCGAGCTCCGCCTCGTCCGTCCCGGTCGCCTTGGTGTGCAGCCGCAGGCCGAGGACGTGCGGCGCCAGGCCGGCCATCAGCGCCCTGCGCAGCCGCCCGCGCCAGCCCCGCTCGCGTCCGAACACCAGCGCCGTGTCCAGCACTTCATGACGCATGAGGGCGTACGCCGGGTCGATGGTCCCGCGCGGCCCGGCCACGTCCACCACGGCGGGGTCCGGTTCGCACGGCGAGCGCGGCAGCGCGCCCTGCGTGAGGGTGTGGGCGGTCAGCACCCTGCGGTGCCGGCCGAGCGACGGCGGCAGCGTCAGGTAGGCGAGCCGGACCAGGTGCGGGTAGTTCTCGACGAGTGCGGCCTCCGCCTCCTCGACGTCCACGATCACGGGTGCGCCGTGCCGGGGGCGGGTGGCGGTCGCGTGCTGGGCGTTCACGGTCCGTGCAACGAGTGGACCCCGGGGATGGTCACCGGGCGGCCGGGCGGGCGCCCGCGCCTTCGGCATCGGGCGGCGCACCCCGGACACGCCGAAGGCGCCCGACATGTGGACGGGCGCCTTCGGGGACGGTGCGGAGGGTCAGACGAGGTCGGCCTTCTCCAGGGCGGTGCAGCAGGTGTCGACGATGAGGCGGGTCACGACGTAGGGGTCGACGTTGGCGTTGGGCCGGCGGTCCTCGATGTAGCCCTTCTTGTCGACCTCGACCTGCCACGGGATGCGGACGGAGGCGCCGCGGTTGGAGACGCCGTAGCTGTACTCGCTCCACGGGGCGGTCTCGTGGGCGCCGGTGAGGCGGGCCTCGACTCCGGCACCGTAGTTCTTGATGTGCTCGGCCGGCTTGCCGTCGCGGCCGAGGGCCTCGCAGGCCTCGATGATCGCGTCGTAGCCCTCGCGCATGGCCTTGGTGGAGAAGTTGGTGTGCGCGCCCGCGCCGTTCCAGTCGCCCTTGGCCGGCTTGGGGTCGAGGGTGGCGGAGACGCCGAACTCCTCGGCGGTGCGGTAGAGCAGCCAGCGCGCGACCCACAGCTGGTCGGCGACCTCGAGCGGGCTGAGCGGGCCGACCTGGAACTCCCACTGGCCGGGCATGACCTCGGCGTTGATGCCGGAGATGCCCAGACCCGCGGCGAGGCAGTTGTCGAGGTGCTTCTCGACGATCTCGCGGCCGAAGATCTCGTCGGCGCCGACGCCGCAGTAGTAGCCGCCCTGCGGGGCCGGGTAGCCGGCCTCGGGGAAGCCCAGCGGGCGCGAGCCCTGGAAGAAGGTGTACTCCTGCTCGATGCCGAACAGGGACTCCTGGCCCTCGAAGCGCTCGGCGACCGGGCGCAGCAGGGCGCGGGTGTTGGACTCGTGCGGGGTGCCGTCGATGTTGAAGACCTCGCACAGGACCAGCAGGTTGTCGCCGCCGCGGATCGGGTCCGGGTAGCTGGCGACCGGCTTGAGCACGCGGTCCGAGCTGTGGCCCTCGGCCTGGTTGGTGCTGGAGCCGTCGAAGCCCCACACGCCGGGCTCCGCGCCGTCAGCAATGATCTTGGTCTTCGAGCGCAGTTTCGCGGTCGGCTCGGTACCGTCGATCCAGATGTACTCGGCTTTGTAGCTCACGGGATTCGTCCTTGTCGGCGCGTGCCTTGCGGGGCGTGATGTTGTGCTGTTGCAGCGTCACAATCCGTGATTTCGCATCGATTGCCCCAGTGTTAACCCGATGTGAACGCGCCGCTGTCCCGTGTGTCGCGCACCACGTCCACGGGAACCGGCCGACCGCGCGCGGACATCCGGTAGGGGTGCCGCGGAGGCCGGTGCGGCCGTGGGCGCGGGCGCTCCGGCGCCGTCGCACCGCCTCGGGGCGGGCGCCCGTGAAGCCGCCCGCGGGTGTGCGCGACCCGGGACGTAGGGTGTGTGCCATGCCTCACATCACCGTGGACTACACCGGCAACCTCGCGGACGCGTTCGACCGGCGCGGCTTCGCGACCGCGCTGCACCCGCTCGTCGCCGAGCTCATCGACACCAAGGTGGAGGCGTGCACGACCCGCTTCCGCCGGTCCGACGAGTACGTCCTCGCCGACGGCGCCCCCGAGCGCGCGCTGGTCCTCGTCCGGGCCGCCATCCTGTCCGGGCGGACCTGCGAGGCCAAGGCACGGCTGAGCGAGGCCGTCCTGGAACTGCTGCCCAAGCACCTCGCACCGTCCCCGGGGCTCGTCGTGCAGACCGCGGTCGACGTCGTCGACCTCGACCGCGCCTCGTACCGCAGCCGCACCGAGCCGGCGGGGGAGCGGTGACCATGCGCATCGGACTCCTCGGCACCGGCCCCTGGGCGGAGATCGCCCACGGTCCCGCCCTCGCCGCCCACCCCGACGTCGAGTTCACCGGGCTCTGGGGCCGCCGCCCCGAGGCGGCGGCCGCGCTCGCCGCCACCCTCGGCACCCGCGCCTACGCCGACGCGGACGAGCTCATCGCCGACGTGGACGCCGTCGCCATCGCCCTGCCCCCGGACGTACAGGCCCCGCTGGCCGTACGCGCCGCCGAGGCCGGACGGCACCTGCTGCTCGACAAGCCGGTCGCGACGACCGTGGCGGACGCCCGGCGCGTCGCCGACGCCGCCGAGGCCGCCGGGGTCGCGTCGGTGGTCTTCTTCACCCTCCGCTTCGACGCCGCCAGCTCCGCCTGGGTCGAGGAACAGGCCGCCGTCGACGGCTGGTTCACCGCCCGGGTGGAGTGGCTCGGCGCGGTGTTCACCTCCGGGGACAGCCCTTTCGCGGCGTCGCCCTGGCGGCGCGAGAAGGGCGCGCTGTGGGACGTCGGTCCGCACGCCCTGTCCGTGCTGCTCCCGGTCCTCGGGGACGTCACCGCGCTCACCGCAGTCCAGGGCCCGGGCGACACCGTCCATCTGGTGCTGCGGCACGACACCGGCGCCTCCAGCACGGCGGCGCTGAGCCTCACCACCCCTCCGGCCGCCGCGGGCATGACCGTCGAGCTGCGCGGCACCTCCGGCGTCGCCTCGCTCCCCGGCCGCGCCGACGGGCCCGGGCCGGCCTTCGGCAATGCCATAGACGCCCTGCTCACGGCCGTGCGCACCGGTGACCCCCACCCCTGCGACGCCCGCTTCGCGGCGCGCGTGACCGAGCTGCTGGCCTCGGCCGACGTCATGTGACGCGCCGTCAGGGCTCTGCGCCCGGTGGGCGACTTGCGCAGTGCCCGTCGTTTCGGGCTCGGCAGCGGACGGGTGGTCCATCGAGGTCCTCAACGCCGGCACCACCGTGCCCCCGCCGCGGCATGGCCTGGCGCGGACGCGCCGACGCTCGTGGAATCCGCGGTGACCGAGCGGGCACTGGCGTGGGAATGGCATACGCGACGGCGGGGCGTCGTCTTCGTGCGGCGCGACGGTGGAGGGTCCGTGGCTGCTGCACATCAGAGCCTCGAAGCCGTCGAGAACGGATGGCCGATAGCTCCCGCCCGGGCGTCCTGACCCGCGCTGCCGGGCGGTGAGAGCAGCCCCGTCCTCCCGGCGGGGACCGAAGCGCGGGAGCGGAAGCAGGGCGGTGACGGCGCGTACGTCGGCGCCGAGCGCCGCGGGGAACGCGGCCTCCAGGGGCGGCCGCTTGAGGCTGTTGATCAGGCTGGCGAGCGCGACCTTCGGCGGGTAGTGCACGAGCAGGTGGACGTGGTCAGCCTCGCCGTTGAACTCCTTCAGTTCCGCTCCGAAGTCCTCGCAGACCTTGCGCATGACCTCTTCGCAGCTCGTCAGCATCTCGTCGTCGAGGACGCCGCGCCGGTACTTGGTGACAAAGACCAAGTGCGTAAACGACCGTTCGACCCCTGCGAATATCGGGAACCGGCGGGTAACCGAGCGGGGCGGGCGGGCGGCCCGGCTGCCGCTTTCCTCCGGAACCGGCCGCCGTACCGTCCGCCCCTCGGGACGGGCGCGCGGCCGGGCCTGCCCGGCTGACCGGCGACTACGCGCTGATGACGTTCGTGCCGAGCAGGCCGAAGAGGAGCACGCCGATCACCAGCCGGTAGACGATGAAGGCGTTGAACGAGTGCTTGGCGACGAACTTCAGCAACCAGGCGATCGACGCGTAGGCGACGACGAAGGAGACGGCCGTCCCGACGACGAGCGGCGCCGTGTCCACCCCGGCGCCCAGCGCGTCCTTGAGCTCGTACAGGCCGGCGCCGGTCAGCGCGGGGATGCCCAGGAAGAAGGAGAGCCGCGTGGCGGCGACCCGGTCCAGGTCGAGGATGAGCGCGGTAGACATCGTCGCGCCGGAACGGGAGAAGCCGGGGAAGAGGAGGGCGAGGATCTGCGAGGAGCCGACGAGCATCGCGTCCTTGAACGTCGTGTCGTCCTCCCCGCGCTTGTGGCGGCCCATCTGGTCGGCCGCCCACATCACGCCGCTGCCGACGATCAGCGAGCCCGCGACCACCCACAGCGAGGCCAGCGGCCCCTCGATGAGCGGCTTGGCCGCAAGACCCACGATCACGATCGGGATCGTCGCGAAGATCACCCACCAGCCGAACTTGTAGTCGTGGTGGTAGCGCTCCTCGCGGTTGACGAGGCCGGTGAACCACGCCTTGCAGATCCGGACGATGTCCTTGAAGAAGTAGACCAGCACGGCGGCGATCGCGCCGGACTGGATGACCGCGGAGAAGGCGACGACCGCCTTGTCGTCCACCGGGATGCCCATCAGGCCCTCGGTGATCTTCAGGTGGCCGGTGGACGAGATCGGGAGGAACTCGGTGACCCCCTCCACAACGCCGAGCACAGCTGCCTGACCGATACTGATGGCGCTCATGTGACCCATCTCTGCGGAGTACGTGGCATGCCCGGGCCTGCACCGGCCGGAGCCCTACGGAGTGTAAGAGAAGTTCCGCGCGCCCGGCGAACCAGGTCCCGTCCCGGCCGCATGCCCCGGCGGGCGGCGCCCCCCTGAACGGCGCGGTGGGGCGGTGGCATGCTCCAACGCCGTGTCGCGTATGTCACATTCCTGGCATTACACGGTAATCGGACGTGGTGGACGCCTTTGGGAAGGCACGGCACGCCACTCGGCGGGCGGTGGCGCGGCCGTGTGCGAGCGCCTCCGCGGGCGGACGGCGGAGGCGTCGCACGTCCCTTGTGCGCACGGGCGGGAGGGCCGCCCGACCCGGCGGTCGTAGGCGATACTGGCGGCCGCACGCCGGTGGAGGAGCCTTCCTTGTCCATGATCAGCAATCTCCGCAAAGCCGTCCGCCTCACCCACATACGCCGACCGCGTGTGGACCTCAGCCATCCGGCGCGTTCCCCGCTGGGCAGCGCGGTGGTGAACTGCGTGCTCTACGCGGACGGAGTGCGGCAGGACGACTGCGCCGCCCACGAGGCGATCGCCCGGGTCCGCAAGTCCGGCCGGGGCTTCGTGTGGATCGGGCTGCACGAGCCGTCCGAGGCGGAGTTCGCCGGTGTCGCGGAGCTCTTCGGGCTCCACCCGCTCGCCGTCGAGGACGCCGTGCACGCGCATCAGCGGCCCAAGCTGGAGCTCTACGGCGACACCCTGTTCACCGTGTTCAAGACCGCCCGCTACGTCGAGCACGACCGGCTCACCGCCACCAGCGAGGTCGTGGACACCGGCGACCTCATGGTCTTCACCGGGCACGACTTCGTCATCACGGTACGGCACGGCGGCCACGGTTCCCTCGGCCCGCTCCGGGAGGGCCTGGAGACCGTTCCCGATCAGCTGGCCAAGGGGCCGGCCGCCGTCCTGCACGCCATCGCCGACCACGTCGTCGACGAGTACCTCGCCGTCACCTCCGCGGTGCAAGCCGACATCGAGCAGGTCGAGACGGACGTCTTCGCCGACCACGGCGGCCGCGGTTCCGACGTCGGCCGGATCTACCAGCTCAAGCGCGAACTGCTGGAGCTCAAGCGGGCCGTGGCCCCGCTCGGCCGCCCCCTCCAGCGGCTGGCCGAGGACCGGCTGCCCGGCGTCGACGCCGACCTGCGGACCTACTTCCGCGACGCCGCCGACCACCTCGCCCGCGCCACCGAGCAGGTCAACGCCTTCGACGAGCTGCTCAACTCGATACTCCAGGCCAACATCGCGCAGGTGACCATGGCCCAGAACGAGGACATGCGCAAGATCAGCGCGTGGGTCGCCGTCCTCGCCGTCCCCACCATGATCTGCGGCCTGTACGGCATGAACTTCGAGCACATGCCGGAACTGCGCTGGACCTACGGCTATCCGCTCGCGCTGGGCGTCATGGCCGTCATCTGCTTCGCCATCCACCGCGGATTCCGGCGCAACGGCTGGTTGTGAGCGGCGCCGTATGGCACAGTGCCCGGCGTGAGCACTCCGACCAGCCGCGATGCCGCCGTCGAGCGGGCCGACGCGAGCCGCTTCCGCCGGCTCGTCAGGGGCTGGTGGGCGCGCTGACCGGCGCAGGCGGCCCGGGACCGTTCTTCGCCGTACGCACCGGGCCGGGGCAGCCGCACGCGGAGGGCTTCGTGCCGCTCGCGGAGGTCTACGCGCAGCGGCCCTCGCCCGCCCTCACCGGACGGGTGGCGGCGGTGGGGCGACGGCTCGGCACCCCGGAGCCCCGCGTCGCCGCCTCGCTGGCCCAGCAGGGCCTGGCCGCGCGGCTGTGGTCGGTCGCGCTCGGCCCGGCGGCGCTGACCGGCCGCATGCCGGACCTGTCCGGCGGCCGCCTGTGGTGGCATCCCGGCCGCTCCACCCCGGACGAGCTCTGGCTGCCGGACGACGCCCCGGAGGTGCCCGCCGGCCGGCTGCGCGAGGACGTGCTCCTGGGACACCTGCTGCCCCTGTGCGAGGCCGTGCACGCGGTGTCGGGCGTCGCACCGGGATTGCTGTGGGGCAACGCCGCTTCGGCTCTCGCCGGTACCTTGCGTGTGCTGCACGCGTGGTGTCTGGGGGAGGGCGAGCGGCCCGGGGAGGCCGGCCGTGCCGTCGCGCTGGTCGGGGAGCTGATGGCGGACCCGCTGCTGCGGGACGCGGGCGGCCTCCGGGTCGGCGGGCCTGGCGCGCCCGCCTACACGCGGCGAAGCTGCTGCCTGTACTACCGGGTGCCCGGCGGCGGGTTGTGCGGGGACTGCGCGCTGCGCTGACCGCGGGGCCGGCCCGCGCCCCCGCACTCCCCCCGGACCAGGAACTATCCCCTTCGCCACCGCAGTTGACGATATGAAAGGCTGGCGTCAGCGGTGCCGGGCCGAGCCCCGGACGGCCGCCGAGAGGAGCGCAGCGTGATGGAGAACGGCTTCAGCGCCGAGGAGATCGACACCGGCAGGCCGCACCCCGCGCGGATCTACGACTACCTGCTGGGCGGCAAGGACAACTACGCGGTGGACCGCAAGGCCGCCGACGCGCTCGCCGTCGCGGCGCCCGAGGTGAGGATCGGCGTCCGCGCCAACCGGGCCTTCCTGCGCCGCGCCGTCCGCCACGTGGTCGGCAGCGGCGTCCGCCAGATCCTCGACGTCGGCACCGGCCTGCCCACGTCGCCCAACGTGCACGAGACCGCACAGGAAGTGGCGCCGGACGTCCGGATCGCGTACGTCGACAACGACCCGATCGTGAACGCCCACGCCAACGCCCTGCTCGGCCGCTCGGGCGCCACCAGCGTCGTGCTCGCCGATCTGCGCGATCCGCGGGCCGTCCTGGACCACCCCGACGTCCGCCGGGTCATCGACTTCGGCGAACCGGTCGCCCTGCTCCTCGTCGCGGTCCTCCACTTCCTCACCGACGAGGAGAAGCCCGCGGAGGTGATCGCCACCCTGCGCGACGCGCTCCCGGCCGGCAGCTACCTGGTGCTCTCGCACGCCACAGGCGACTTCGCCGACCGCAGCGACGCGCAGGCCGTCTACAACAACGCCACCGCCACCCTGAACCTGCGCACCCGAGCCGAGGTCGAGCGGTTCTTCGACGGCTTCGCACTCGAGGAGCCGGGACTCGTCCAGGTCCCCTTCTGGCGCCCCGAAGCCCCGCTTCCGCCGCGCTCCGGTGACATCGGCTTCTACGGCGGCGTGGCCCGTCTGGCCTGACGGGCGGCGCCCCTCAGGGGGGCCGCTCCAGCCGGCCCCTGAGGACCCGGGCCCTGGCCTGCTGGACGGCCCCGGCCTGGGCGGCGGCGAAGCGCAGCAGGCCGGGGGGTGTGCGCAGGCGCAGGGTGTCGGTGACGAGGCTGCCGGCGCCGTCGCGGTCGATGGCGAAGCGGTAGCCCATGCGCACCCGGGCGGGGCTGCGCACCTCGCCGCAGATCTCCGCGGCGTCCGGCAGCCGGTCCGGAACGACGACGAGCGTGACGTCGATGACGTTGTCGTGGCGCAGCAGGCCCAGGAACCTGAACCGCTCCACGGCGGTGTAGCGCACTCCACCGGCCTCTGGCCGCACATCGCGTACGTCGACCAGGAGCGGCGACAGCCCGATGTAGTGCGCGGGCTCGGCCAGGTGCGTGAAGACCTCCTCCGGCGGCGCGGCTATCCGGAAGGTGTGCTCCAGTACGGCGGACGGCATCGCGGATCCTCCTCGGCACGGCACAGGGCGCGGCGGGCACGGGCAGGGGCACGGACGGCACAGCACCGCGATCCTCCCACCCCCCGCGCCGTACGCGCCCCGGACGGCGGAAAGCCGTCGGCCGCGCCCTTCCCGGGAGGAAGGACACGGCCGACGGCCCACGCACAGCCCGGCCCGGGGGAGCGGAAGTCCACGTCCCCGGGGGCGGTATCACACGTCGAAGTAGAGCTCGAACTCGTGCGGGTGCGGGCGCAGCGCGATCGGGGCGATCTCGTTGGTCCGCTTGTAGTCGATCCAGGTCTCGATCAGGTCGGAGGTGAAGACACCGCCCTGGAGGAGGAACTCGTGGTCGGCCTCGAGGGACTCCAGGACCGCCGACAGCGAGGTCGGGACCTGCGGGACGCCCGCGTGCTCCTCGGGGGCGAGCTCGTAGAGGTCCTTGTCGACGGGCTCGGCCGGCTCGATCTTGTTCTTGATGCCGTCGAGGCCGGCCAGCAGCAGCGCCGAGAAGGCCAGGTACGGGTTGCCGGAGGAGTCCGGGGCGCGGAACTCGATGCGCTTGGCCTTGGGGTTCGCACCCGTGATCGGGATGCGGATGGCGGCGGAGCGGTTGCGCTGCGAGTAGACCAGGTTGACCGGGGCCTCGAAGCCGGGGACCAGGCGGTGGTAGGAGTTCACCGTCGGGTTGGTGAAGGCCAGCAGCGCCGGGGCGTGCTTGAGGATGCCGCCGATGTAGTAGCGGGCGGTGTCGGACAGGCCCGCGTAGCCCTGCTCGTCGTAGAAGAGCGGGTCACCGGCGGACCACAGGGACTGGTGGACGTGCATGCCGGAGCCGTTGTCGCCGAAGATCGGCTTGGGCATGAAGGTCGCGGTCTTGCCGGCGCGCCAGGCGACGTTCTTCACGATGTACTTGAAGAGCATCAGGTCGTCGGCCGCGGCGAGCAGCGTGTTGAACTTGTAGTTGATCTCGGCCTGGCCGGCGGTGCCCACCTCGTGGTGCTGGCGCTCGACCTGCAGGCCGGACTTGATCAGCTCCAGGGTGATCTCGGCGCGCAGGTCGGCGAAGTGGTCGACCGGCGGGACGGGGAAGTAGCCGCCCTTGTACTTGACCTTGTAGCCGCGGTTGTCCTGCTCCGCACCGCTGTTCCAGGCGCCGGCCTCGGAGTCGATGTGGTAGAAGGACTGGTTCGCGCTGGTCTCGAAGCGGGCGCTGTCGAAGACGTAGAACTCGGCCTCGGGGCCGAAGTACGCGGTGTCGGCGATGCCGGAGGAGGCGAGGTAGGCCTCGGCCTTCTTCGCCACGTTCCGCGGGTCACGGCTGTACTGCTCGCCGGTGATCGGGTCGTGGATGAAGAAGTTGACGTTGAGCGTGGAGTCCTTGCGGAACGGGTCCAGCTTGGCCGTGGAGAGGTCCGGCACCAGGGCCATGTCGGACTCGTGGATGGCCTGGAAGCCGCGGATCGAGGACCCGTCGAACATCAGCTGCTCGTCCGGGTCGAAGGACTCGACGGGGACGGTGAAGTGCTGCATCACACCGGGCAGGTCGCAGAACCGGACGTCCACGAACTTGACGTCGTTGTCCGAGATGAACTTCTTCACCTCGTCGGCGTTTTGGAACGACATCCAACTCCTCCTTGGCCCGGCCCCGGGAGGCCGGATTGCAGCTCATGGGTGCGACCAGTGCGGTGGCGCACGTTCTACCGACCCTACGGATCGGGCATTTCCCTCTCGTGACCCGACTGTTTCCTGCAGGTTAACCGAGCCGGTGCGCGGGTGACGGGTCGGACGCGGGCGTCCCGGCGCGGCGGGTTACGGTGGTGCCGTGGACAACAGGGATGTCATCGGATCGTGGATCGAGGGCCCGAAGGCCGCCGCGGAGCGGATGGGCGTCGACTTCGGCTACCGCGGGAAGCGCCTCGGACTGCCGGAGCACGGCCCCGGTTCGATCGCCCCGGTCGGGCGGCGCGTCGGCGCCCTCTTCATCGACTGGGGCCTGTGCGCGCTGATCGCATACGGGCTGATCGCGCACCGTGACGCCGCCGCGGCCAACCCGTGGACCACGGTGGTCTTCGGCGTCATGAGCGTGCTGCTGCTGGGCACCGTCGGCACCACCCCCGGCAAGCGCCTGCTGGGGCTGCGGGTGGTGCGGCAGGACGGCGGGCGGCTCGGCCTCGGCGCGGCGGTGCTGCGGACGCTGCTGCTCCTGCTGGTCGTCCCCGCGGTGGTCTGGGACCGCGACACCCGCGGCATGCACGACCGGGCCGTGAAGGCGGTCCAGGTCCGGATGTGACCGCGCCGCGACGCGTCGCCCAGAAGACGGGAGTGCCCCGGACGAGTCGGTCGTCCGGGGCACTTCGTGTTCCGTTCGTATGTGATCAGCGACAGCGATCAGCGATCAGCGGCCCTTCGGCATGCGCATGCCCTTGGGGAGCGGGCCCTTCGGCACCGGCATGTTGCTCATCAGGTCGCCGAGCGCCCGGAGCCGGTCGTTGACCTCGGTGACCTTGGGGCCGGGCAGGACCCGGGGCAGCTTCATCAGTGTGGTGCGGATCTTCTTCAGGGGCACTTCGCCCTCGCCGTTGCCCACGATGAAGTCGGTGACCGGGACGTCGACGACGATGCGCGCCATCTTCTTCTTCTCCGAGGCCAGCAGGCCCCTCAAGCGGTTCGGGTTGCCCTCGCCCACCAGGACGATGCCGGCCTTGCCGACCGCGCGGTGCACGACGTCCTGGCTCCGGGTCATCGCGACCGCCGGGGTCACCGACCAGCCGCGGCCGACGTTGTCCAGCACCGCGGCTGCGGCGCCGGGCTGTCCGTCGAGCTGGCCGAACGCGGCCTTCTCGGCACGCCGTCCGAAGACCACCGCCATCGCCAGCAGGGCCAGCAGAAAGCCCAGGATGCCCGCGTAGATCTCGTGACCGATCAAGAAGCCGATGGCGAGGATGACACCGAAGGTGACGATTCCCACAGCCGCAAGGACGAGACCGACCTTGGAGTCGACCCGCTTGGTCATCTTGTAGGTCTGGGCGATCTGCTTCAGGCGCCCAGGGTTGCTCTCGGATGTATCCCTCGCCATGCCGCACAGGATACGTGCCCCAGGCTCCCAGGGCCCCACCGGAGGGGGTCCGCTCCGCGCCCGGGGGTGGCGCCGCGGTACTTCGCGGACGTCCGGGGCGTCGGGGACGTCCCCGGAAGGCTCTCTACAAGACGTCGCCGCGCGGGGTCCTCGAGGCCACCAGGGCGTCCATCACGTGCTGGGCCTCGCGGCGGTCCTTGGCGCGCTTGCGGTCCTCCAGCACCGCGGACCAGGCGTTGCGGCGGGCCGTCTCCTCGGCGCGGCGGAACAGCAGGTGCTCCACGGCGCGCAGCGCGCCGGCGGCGGCGCCGGGAAGGGTGCTCTGGCGGTGGAGGTGTGCGGCCTGCATGGTGGTGTCCCCCTCAGGACGGCTCAGACGCGGTCGGATGGTCCGCTTATCCAGAGTCACCACATTGTGTTACCAGCCAGTGACCGGTCGGTCAAACCGTCGTGAAGCCCCGGCGGTGGCTGCGGGCGGTCGCCGGGCGAGCGCCGCACGTCAGAAACACGTCGAGGGCCTTGAGAAGGCCCCCGACGTGACGAACCGCACGTTGCCGGCGGCGAGTTGGAGATCAGCGCAGCGTGATCAGACCGCCTGCGCGGCGACGATCTCGCCGCGCTCGCCGCGGCGCTCGACGGCCTGCTGGAAGAGCCGGCCGGCCCGGTACGAGGAGCGCACGAGCGGGCCCGACATGACGCCGGCGAAGCCGATCTCCTCGGCCTCCTCCTTCAGCTCCACGAACTCCTGGGGCTTCACCCAGCGCTCCACCGGGTGGTGCCGCAGGCTCGGGCGCAGGTACTGGGTGATGGTGATGAGCTCGCAGCCCGCGTCGTGCAGGTCCTGCAGCGCCTGGCTGATCTCCGCGCGCTCCTCGCCCATCCCGAGGATGAGGTTGGACTTGGTCACCAGACCCGCCTCGCGCGCCTTGGTGATGACCTCCAGGGAGCGCTCGTAGCGGAAGCCCGGTCGGATCCGCCGGAAGATCCGCGGCACGGTCTCCACGTTGTGGGCCAGCACCTCGGGACGGGCGCCGAAGACCTCGGCGAGCTGCTCGGGGACCGCGTTGAAGTCGGGGATCAGCAGCTCGACCTTGGTGCGGCCGGCGGCCCGGTCGGCGGTCATGGCGTGGATCTGCCGCACGGTCTCGGCGTACAGCCAGGCGCCGCCGTCCTCGAGGTCGTCGCGGGCGACGCCGGTGATGGTGGCGTAGTTCAGGTCCATGGTGACGACGGACTCGCCCACGCGGCGCGGCTCGTCACGGTCGAGGGCCTGCGGCTTGCCGGTGTCGATCTGGCAGAAGTCGCAGCGCCGGGTGCACTGGTCGCCGCCGATGAGGAAGGTGGCCTCTCGGTCCTCCCAGCACTCGAAGATGTTGGGGCAGCCCGCCTCCTGGCAGACCGTGTGCAGGCCCTCGCGCTTCACCAGGCCGTGCAGCTCGGTGTACTCCGGACCCATCTTGGCCCGGGTCTTGATCCACTCGGGCTTGCGCTCGATGGGGGTCTGGCTGTTGCGGACCTCCAGACGCAGCATCTTGCGGCCTTCAGGCGCGACAGCGGACACGTCCGACTCCCTCTCGAGGCTTCGTTTCCTTGGTGAACATCAGCGTACGCCTGTGGATTCCTGGACGACCCTCGGGAGCGGCTTGGCCGACTCCAGGACCAGCCGCAGGTGCTTCTCCACCACCGGGACCACCTCGGCGACGGAGACCTCGCGGCCGAGCTCGTTGCTGAGCGAGGCCACGCCGGCGTCCCGGATGCCGCACGGCACGATCCGGTCGAACCAGGTGTTGTCGGGGTTCACGTTCAGCGCGAAGCCGTGCATCGTCACGCCCTTCGCGACGCGGATGCCGATCGCGGCGAGCTTGCGGTCCTCGCGGCGCTGGCCGGCGTTGGACGGGGCGTACTCGGGGCCCGAGAGGCGGGGGTCGAACTCCGGGTCCTGCAGCCGCGGGTCGAAGTCCAGCGTCAGCCCCGGGATCACCGGCGGCCGGTCCTCGACCGGGTCGCCCAGCACCCACACGCCGCTGCGGCCCTCCACCCGCGTGGTCTCCAGGCCGAACTCGGCGCACGCGTTGATCAGCGCCTCCTCCAGCCGGCGCACATGGGCCACCACGTCCACCGGTCGCGGCAGCTTCAGGATCGGGTAGCCGACCAGCTGGCCCGGCCCGTGCCAGGTGATCTTCCCGCCGCGGTCCACGTCCACCACAGGGGTGCCGTCCAGCGGGCGCTCGCTGTCCTCGGTGCGGCGGCCCGCGGTGTAGACGGGCGGGTGTTCCAGCAGCAGGCACGTGTCGGGGATCTCGTCGGCGAAGCGCGCGGCGTGCACGCGGCGCTGCTCCTCCCACGCCTCCCGGTACTCCACCGCGTCCTCGCCGAAGCCCAGGTGGACGAAGCGCAGGTCACTCACGGCCGCTCCCTTTGTGGTCCTTTGCGGCGCCCCACCACGCGTCTAGGGCGCCTCAGCAACTGTACGTCGGGCGGGGTGGCGTCCTGCACGCGGCCGGGTGACCTAGCAGCAGGGCGGAGGAGAGGGGAAGCGTTCCGCCGATATACGGGTGCAGGTTCACCCGATGCGGGGAATGCGGAGCGCTCGTGCGGGGAGCGAGTCGATACAGAACGTTACATTCACGCCGTTCTGCGGACGGGCCGCGAGCTGCGGGCGGCGCACGCCCGGATGTCCGCGACGCCGCGCCTGAACGCGACCGCCCGCACACCCGCACGCCCGGAAGGCAGGGGACCGCACCACTGATGTCCGACCGTTCCTCGCAGCGCCCCCCGAACCGCCGACTTGCCACCCTGATCGCCGAAGCCGGGTTCTCCAACGCCGGGCTCGCCCGCCGGGTGGACCAGCTCGGCGTCGAGCACGGCCTGGACCTGCGGTACGACAAGACCTCCGTCACCCGGTGGCTGCGCGGCCAGCAGCCCCGCGGCACGACGCCCGCCCTCATCGCCGAGGTCTTCACCCGGCGGCTCGGCCGGCGGCTGTCCGCCCACGACCTCGGCCTCGACGCGGTCGCGCCCGTCTACGCGGGTCTGGAGTACGCCTCCACGCCCGAGGAGGCCGTGGAGATCGCCTCCGGGCTGTGGCGCAAGGACACGGGCAACCAGGCCGACCTGCGCAAGATCGCGTTCACCCCCGCGGGACTGGTCGTGCCCAGCCGCGACTGGCTGATCGGTCGGGCGGACGACCGGGTGGGGCGCGGGCCCGAGCCGGGGGCCGTGCCGGCCGGCGGGCCGGGCCCGGGGAACGGATGCGGTCCGGGGGCGGCGCGGCTGCCGGCGCAGCGCGCGGGCGGCGCCTTACACGGGGCGCCCGCGCAGGCCGCGGCCGCCGCGCCTGTGGCGTCCGCGGGGCCAGGGGGCGGCGGACAGCGGGTGGGCACGGGGGACATCGCCGCCCTGCGGACCGTCGGCGAGCTCTTCCGCACCCTGGACAACGCCTATGGCGGCGGCCACGCGAGGCAGGCCCTCGTCCGCTACCTGGAGCACGAGGCCGAACCCATGCTGCGCGGCAGCTACGGCGAGACCACCGGCCGCCGCCTCTTCGCAGCGGTCGCCGACCTCACCCGGCTCGCGGGATGGACCTCGTACGACATCGGCGCCCACGGGCTCGCCCAGCGCTACTTCGTGCAGGCCCTGAGACTCGCGCAGGCCGCCGGGGACCGGGTCTACGGCGGGTACGTCCTGATCACCATGAGCCGCCAGGCGGTCTATCTCGGGCACGGCCGCGAGGCCGTCCAACTGGCCCGGGTCGCCCAGCAGGGCGTCGGAAGCGGTGCCTCGCCGGCCGTACAGGCGCTCTTCCACGCGGCGGAGGCGCGCGGGCACGGACTGCTCGGCGACGTCCGGGCCTGCACGGCGGCACTGGTGCGGGCCGAACGCGCCCTGGAGGCGGCCAGGAGCGGCGACGACGTCCCGTCCTGGGCGCGCTTCTTCGACGAGGCCCAACTGGCGGACGAGTTCGGCCACTGCCATCGCGATCTCGGTCAGTACCGCGCGGCCTCCCAGCACGCCGAGCGCTCGCTGCACCTGCGCGGCCACGCGTACGCCCGCAGCCGCGTCTTCTGCCGCACGGTGCTGGCCACCGCGCGGCTCGGCCTCGGCGAGGTCGACGCCGCCTGCGCCCTCGGCGCGGAGGCCATGCAGGCCGCCGTCGAGATGCGCTCGCTCCGCGCCGTCGAGTACGTCCGCGACTTCAGCCGCCGTCTCGACCACCACCGCGACGCCGTCCCGGTCCGCGCCTTCCATGAGCGCGCGGCGGCCCTGGGCGTCCCCGTGGGGTGACGTCCCGGGAGTCGCAGGCGATCAGGTGGTCGCGCTCGTGGGTGGGTGCGGATCCGTCTCGCGTCCTTCAGGGCGCGAAGACGCGGGTTGTGGACGGGGCGGTTGGGACAGCTCTCCCCCGGTGTGTGCGGACGGGTGCGTGGCGGGGGTTCAGGCTCCGGAGCGGGTGCCTTCCGGTGCCGGAACCCTTGCCGCCCACCAACCCGCGTGTCGGAGCCGACCCCCAGCAGGCACCCTCCCCGTCCGCTGCCCGCCGCTCTGCGCCCGTAGGGCGCGAGACGCAGGGAGAGCCGAAGCGCCCGGGAGGGTCGAAGCACCCAGCAGATCCGACACCACTGAGACCGGCGGAGGCCCTGCGTCCCCTACGCCCCCTGCGTCCTCTACGCCGCCAGCGGCTGCGCGCCGGGGCTCTGGCGCAGCCCCGCGTCGCGCAGGAGGCGCCGGGCGGCGCGGCGGCCGGAGAGGAGGGCGCCCTGGACGGTGCTGGTGTCGCGGTGGTCGCCGCAGACGTAGAGGCCCTGCATGATCCGCACCGGCCGGCGCAGGTCGTGCGGTGCGGTCATCGCGGGCAGCGCTTGCGCGTCGTGGTGGACGGCGAGCAGCTCCCACCCGGCCGTGGACGTGCCGTACAGCTCCGCGAGGTGGGCTCGGACGGCGATGTCGTCCGGCGCGGGGGTGGCGGCACGGCCCAGCAGCACCGACGTGACCAGGGCGCGGCCCACGGGAGCGCGGGTCGGGTCGACCAGGCTGGCCGGGAACGTGTGCGAGACGGGGCCGCGCCGGTCCCCGTCGAGTACGAGCGTGGGCTGCTTCAGCGGCGCCGACGGCGCGGCGTGGTGCAGGACGGTGACGCCGTGGAAGGCGGGCAGGCGCAGCCCGGGCAGCAGTCCGGCCGCCGCACCGGCCCCGGTGGCGACGACCACGGCGCGGCAGGGGATCTCGTCGCCGCCCTCGGTGCGGACGCCGTTCGTGGCCGCGGCGACGGCCCGCACCCCGGTGCGGACCGTGCCGGCCGGCAGCGCGGCCGCGAGTGCCTGCGGCACCGTCGCCGCGCCGCCGGCCGGCAGGCATGTGCGGCCGAGGGCGAAGCCGCGCAGGACCAGGTCGGCGACCCGGCTGGACGTCGTGAGGTCGGGGTCGCAGAGCAGTGCGGACAGCAGCGGCCGCAGGTACCCGTCCACCGTGCGGGGTGCGAAGCCGCGCGAGGCCAGGGCGGCGGCGGCCGTGGACTCCGGGCGCTCCATCAGGCGCTCCGCGGGCGCGTCGGCAAGGCGGTTGAGGGCCGTCCGCAACCGGGCCTTGTCCAGGGGCGAGCCGATCGGCGCGCGGGCCGCCGCGAGCGCGGCGCGCGGATCGCCGACGCGGTAGCCGCGTCCGGCGGACCGCACCAGGACCCCGGGCGCCAGCGGCCGCAGCTGCAGCCCCCGTAGTTCCGGGATGCGGCCAAGCTCCGGATAGGAGCTGTTGAGCAGCTGCGGCCCGCGGTCCAGGAGGAAGCCGTCGACCTTCTCGGTGGCCATCCGGCCACCGACCCGGTCCTCGGCCTCGAGCACGGTGACGGTGAGTCCCGCATCGCTGAGGTGACGTGCCGCGGAGAGACCGGCGAGGCCGGCCCCTATCACGCACACGTCCGTTCGTGAACCCGTAGAGCGTGCTGTAGAGAGCACGATGCCCCTCCCCGAGGTCGGCACGTTTCCCCGCTCGCGTCAGCTGGCGCTGGAACCGTCATGCCCACTACCGCGCCAAGTGATGCCGGAAAACGGCGGCGGGTGGCATTCAGTGCCTTTCTTCGGCCAGCGCGGCGCGGATCGCCTCGTCGATCCCGGGGTGGGCCCAGCGGAACCCGGAGTCCAGCAGCACGCGCGGCACCGCACGGGTGCTGCCGAGGATCTCGGTGGCGAACTCCCCGACCACCGCCCGCAACACGGGTCCGGGAACCGCGAAGACCGTGGGCCGGCGCAGCACCCGTCCCATCGCGCGGGTCACTTCGGCGTTGGTCAGCGCCTCGGGCGCGCACATGTTGACCGGCCCGGAGACGGAGTCGGTGTCGACGATGTGCCGCAGCGCCGCGATCTGGTCGTGCAGCGAGATGAAGCTCCAGTACTGGCGTCCGTCACCGAGCCGGCCGCCCAGACCCGCCTGGAAGAGCGGGAAGAGCCGGCCCCACGCGCCGCCCCTGCCGGAGACGACCAGGCCGGTACGGGCGAAGGCGGTGCGCACACCGGCGTCACGGGCCGGCTCGGCCGCGGCCTCCCAGTCGCGGCACACGGATGCGAGGAAGCCGGTGCCGAGCGGGGCGCCCTCGTCGACCCGGCGGTCACCGGTGTCGCCGTACGCGGTGATGCCGGAGCCGCTCACCAGCAACCGCGGCGGGGTGTCCAGGGAGGCGAGGGCCCGCGCGAGGGTGGCGGTGCCCCGCACGCGGCTGTCACGGATGGTCCGCCTGTACGCGTCCGTCCAGCGGTGGTCGCCGACTCCGGCGCCCGCGAGGTGGACGACGGCCTCCACGCCCTCGAGCGCCGCGATGTCGACGGTGCCGCCCTGCGGGTCCCAGCGCACCTCGCCCGGCCCCGACGGCTCCCGCCTGACGAGGCGTAGGACCTCGTGCCGGTCGGAGCGCAGGGAGCGGACCAGGGTGGAGCCGATGAGGCCGGACGAGCCGGTGATGGCGATGCGCATGGTGCCATCGTCGCGCGGAACGGCCCTGCAGGTGTGGGAGGGTGATGCTCATGTCCGAGATACGTGTGCGCCCGGCCCTGCTCTCCGACGACCCCGAGCTCGCCCGGCTGGACCGGGTGACCTGGTCGACCCTGCATGCGGTGCGGCCGCCGCTGGGGGAGAACGAGGACTTCTTCAGCGAGCACTCGGGGCCGGACACTTTCCTGCTGGCGGAGATCGACGGCCGGCTCGCGGGCTTCATCAAGATGGTGCCGCCCACGCCGCTGGCCTCCAACGCCCATGTGCGCCAGATCCGGGGCCTGGCGGTCGACACCTGGGCGCGGGGCCGCGGGGTGGGGCTGGAACTCGTCCTGGCCGCCGTGGCGTGGGCCCGTCGGCAGGGCGCGCTGCGCGTCACGCTGCGGGTGCTGGGCCACAACACCCCGGCCCGGCGGCTGTACGAGGCGGCCGGCTTCACTGTGGAGGGCGTCCTGCCGGGGGAGTTCTTCCTGGACGGTGCCTATGTGGACGACGTGTGCATGGGGCGCCTCGTCTGACGGCCACCGGTCCGCATACGCGGCGGCGCGGGGCGCCCGGAGTCCGGCGCCGGGCACGCGTCGCGGGCCGGCTCAGCCGAAGCGTTCCCAGAGCCGGGGGAACCGTTCCGCCACCGCGGCCTGGTTCTCGAAGTCGATGTAATCGCCCTCCGGCTCGGCGGGCTGCGGCGGCAGCTCCAGGTCCGGCATCCGGACCCCGGTGAGCTGCTCGTACGCCTCGTCCGCCGCGTAGCCGAGGTCCTCGGCGTCGCCGTCGACCTCCGGATCGAAGGAGCCGGCCAGCTCCGCGAGATGGTCCGGGTCGTGCAGGGCCCCCTCGAAGACGTGCCGGCCCTGGCCGATGAGCCAGCACCGGAAGAAGTCGAACGCGTCGTCGCCGGCGCTCCCCAGCATCAGGTCGGCGGCGCCCCACACGTCCCAGCGGTAGGCCCGGTTGAAGCGGCTCTCGAAGTGCCGCGCGAAGTCGACGACGGACTCCGGGTCGAGCCGGGTCAGCCGTTCCACCAGCAGGTCGGCGTGTTCCTCCGGGTCGCCCCCCGCTGCCTGACGCGTGCTGTCCACGATCTCCCAGAACTCCGTCTCGTCCATCACCGCTCCAGCATGGCTGGCCGCGGCCCTCCCGCGCACGCGGGACACGGCTGTGCGGCCCTCAGGCGTAGCGGGCGGCCATGGCGCGGGCGGCGGCGGCCAGGCGCTCGCGCAGGGCGTCCGGGGCGAGCACCTCGGCGTCGGGGCCGAGGGAGAGGAGTTGTTCGCAGGCGACGTCCTGGCTCTCGACGGGGAGTGTGAGGGTCACCCGCCCCCGCGGGTCCGGCGGCGCGGCCGCGGCGAGGGCCTCGCGCGCGGCGGCGCGGTCGGTTACGTACGGCAGGCGGCGGGCGCCGCGGGGCGTGAGGCGCACGACGACCTCCTCGCGCAGCATGGAGCGGGCGAATGCGGCGGCGCGGGCCTCCCAGAACGCGGGCAGGTCGAAGCCCTGGTCTCTGACGAAACGATCCTCCGTGGGCTCCGCCGCGGTGAACCGGTCCGCCCGGTAGACCCTGAGGTCCGCGCCGCAGCGCGCCACCGCGTACCAGACGCCGCCCTTGAGCACGAGGCCGTACGGGTCCAGCTCGCGCTCCACCTCCTCCTCCCCGCGCCGGTACCGGGCCCGCAGCCGCCGGTCTCCCCACACGGCCGCGGCGAGCGCGGGCAGCAGCGGTGGCGTCTGCGGTTCCTGCCACCAGCCGGGCGCGTCCAGGTGGAAGCGCTGGGCCGCCGAGTGCGGCGCGTCGCGCAGCTCGGGCATCAGGGCGGCCGAGACCTTCAGCCGGGCCGAGGAGCCCGCGTCGTGCAGCCCCATGGCTCGCAGGGCGGCGGGCACCCCCGAGAGGAAGAGCGCCTCCGCCTCCGCGCGGGCCAGCCCGGTCAGCCGGGTGCGGTAGCCGTCGACCAGGCGGTAGCCGCCGGCGCGCCCGCGCTCGGCGTAGACCGGCACCCCGGCTTCGGACAGGGCCAGCACGTCCCGGCCGACCGTGCGCTCGGACACCTCCAGGGCCGCGGCGAGCTCGGCCGCCGTCATCGACTCGCGGGACTGGAGCAGGAGGACGAGGTGGATGAGCCGGGCCGCACGCATCCTCCGAGGCTATGCGGTCGCCCCGGGGCCATGGTGCCGGGCCGTCCGGGAAGGGCGGGTCCACAAAGGCCGAGGCCCCAGCCCGGGAAGGGCTGGGGCCTCGGCCGTCGTACGGTCCCGCGAGGACTCCGGTCGGTTACAGACCGAGGTCGCCCTCGAACTCGCCAACCTCGAGACGGGCCTTGACGTCGTTCAGGTAGCGGGCGGCGTCCGCGCCGTCGACCAGCTGGTGGTCGTACGACAGGGTCAGGTACGCCACGTCGCGGATCGCGATGGTCTCACCCAGGTCCGGGTGGTTGACGACCATCGGGCGGCGCACGGTGGCGCCGATGCCGAGCTCGGCGACCTGCGGGTAGTTCACGATGATCGTGTCGAACAGCGCACCGCGCGAACCGGTGTTGCTGATCGTGAACGTGCCGCCGGACAGGTCGTCCGGGCTGATCTTCTTGTTGCGGACCTTGCCGGCCAGCTCCGCGGTCTTCTTGGCGATGCCGGCCAGGCTCAGGTCGCCGGCGCCCTTGATGACCGGGACCATCAGGCCCTGCTCGGAGTCCACCGCGATGCCCACGTTCTCGACATCGTGGTAGGTGACGGTGCCGTCGTCGTTGATCTTGGCGTTGATGACCGGGTGGGCCTTCAGCGCCTCGGCGGCGGCCTTGACGAAGAACGGCATCGGCGAGAGCTTGACGCCTTCGCGGGCCAGGAAGGACTCCTTGGCCCGGGCCCGCAGCTTCATGATCTTGGTGACGTCCACCTCGACCACGGTCGACAGCTGCGCCTGGCTGTGCAGGGCCTTCATCATGTTCTCGGCGATGACCTTGCGGATGCGGGTCATCTTCACCGTCTGCCCGCGCAGCGCGGCGGCCGCGGCCGGAACCGCGACGCCCGCGGACGGGGCCGGGGCGGCCGGCGCGACGGCGGCCTTGGCGGCCTCGGCGGCGGCCAGGACGTCCTGCTTGCGGATGCGGCCACCGACACCGGTGCCCTTGACCGCGGCGAGGTCCACGCCGTTCTCGGCGGCGAGCTTGCGCACCAGCGGGGTCACGTACGCGCCCTCGTCGGTGGGCGCCGTGGCCGCGGGAGCGGCCGGGGCAGGCGCGACGGGAGCCGGGGCCGGGGGAGCGGCCGGAGCAGCCGGCGCGGCGGCGACCGGAGCGGGCGCGGGAGCCGGGGCAGCGGCCGGGGCGGGGGCCGGAGCCGGTGCGGCCGGGGCAGGGGCAGGGGCGGCGGGAGCCGGGGCGGCCGCGGGCGCGGCACCGGCGGCGCCGATGACGGCGAGCTTGGCGCCGACCTCGGCGGTCTCGTCCTCACCGACGAGGATCTCCAGCAGGGTGCCGGCGACCGGCGACGGGATCTCGGTGTCGACCTTGTCCGTGGAGACCTCGAGCAGCGGCTCGTCGGCCTCGACGCTCTCGCCGACCGACTTCAGCCAGCGGGTGACGGTGCCCTCGGTCACCGACTCGCCCAGGGCCGGCAGCAGCACCGGGGTGCCCTCGGCACCACCGGCAGGAGCCGCGGCCGGGGCGGCAGCGGGGGCGGGGGCCTCGGCGACGGGCGCCGGAGCCTCCTGCACCGGAGCCGGCGCGGGGGCCGCGGCGGCGGCCGGGGCGGGGGCGGCAGCGGGGGCGCCCGTGCCGTCGTCGATGACGGCCAGCTCTGCGCCGACCTCCACCGTCTCGTCCTCGGCCACCTTGATGGAGGAGAGGATGCCGGAGGCGGGCGCCGGGATCTCGGTGTCGACCTTGTCGGTCGACACCTCGAGCAGCGGCTCGTCGGCCTCGACGCGTTCACCCTCGGCCTTGAGCCAGCGGGTGACGGTGCCCTCGGACACGCTCTCGCCGAGCGCCGGCAGGGTTACGGAAACCGCCATGGTTTCGGTTGCTCCTAACGATCTGTGCGGATGGTTGCGCGTGTCCGTGGGTCAGTCGTGCGAGTGCAGCGGCTTGCCGGCCAGCGCGAGGTGGGCCTCGCCGAGGGCCTCGCTCTGCGTCGGGTGCGCGTGGATGAGCTGGGCGACCTCCGCGGGCAGGGCCTCCCAGTTGTAGACCAGCTGGGCCTCGCCGACCTGCTCGCCCATGCGGTCACCGACCATGTGGACGCCGACCACCGCACCGTCGCGAACCTGGACGAGCTTGATCTCGCCCGCGGTCTTGAGGATCTTGCTCTTGCCGTTGCCGGCCAGGTTGTACTTCAGGGTGACGACCTTGTCGGCGCCGTACAGTTCCTTGGCCTTGGCCTCGGAGATGCCCACGGAGGCGACCTCCGGGTGGCAGTACGTGACGCGCGGCACGCCGTCGTAGTCGATCGGCACCGTCTTCAGGCCGGCCAGCCGCTCCGCGACGAGGATGCCCTCGGCGAAGCCGACGTGGGCCAGCTGCAGGGTCGGGACGAGGTCGCCGACGGCGGAGATGGTGGGCACGTTGGTGCGCATGTACTCGTCGACGAGGACGTAGCCGCGGTCCATGGCGACCCCGGCCTCCTCGTAGCCCAGGCCCTGGGAGACCGGGCCGCGGCCGACGGCCACGAGCAGGACCTCGGCCTCGAACTCCTTGCCGTCGGCCAGGGTGACCTTGACGCCGTCGGCGGTGTACTCGGCCTTGGAGAAGAAGGTGCCGAGGTTGAACTTGATGCCCCGCTTGCGGAAGGCGCGCTCGAGCAGCTTGGAGCTGTTCTCGTCCTCGGCCGGCACGAGGTGCGGCAGGCCCTCGACGATGGTGACGTCGGCCCCGAAGGACTTCCACGCCGAGGCGAACTCGACGCCGATGACGCCGCCGCCGAGGATGATCGCCGACCTCGGCACGCGGTCCAGGACCAGCGCGTGGTCGGAGGAGATGATGCGGTCGCCGTCGATGGCCAGGCCCGGCAGCGACTTCGGCACGGAGCCCGTCGCCAGCAGCACATGGCGGCCGGTGTAGCGCTGGCCGTTGACATCCACGGAGGTGGGGGAGGAGAGCCGGCCCTCACCGGTCACATAGGTGACCTTGCGGGAGGCCACGAGGCCCTGCAGGCCCTTGTACAGGCCCGAGATGACGTCGTCCTTGTACTTGTGGACCCCGGCGATGTCGATGCCCTCGAAAGAGGCCTTGACGCCGAACTGCTCGGCCTCGCGGGCCTGGTCCGCGATCTCACCGGCGTGCAGCAGAGCCTTCGTGGGGATGCAGCCGCGGTGCAGGCAGGTGCCGCCGAGCTTGTCCTTCTCGATCAGGGCGACGTCCAGACCGAGCTGCGCCGCACGCAGCGCCGCGGCGTAGCCGCCGCTGCCGCCACCGAGGATCACTAGGTCGAAAACGGTGCTGGCGTCGTTCGCCACGTCACGTCCTCCATGCATGGATACGCCGGAGCCGGTCCGTCGTGACCGGGCGGCGGCTTTTGTTCGGCCGCTTCTTATACGGGGCCCTGTCGTGCCGAGACAACATCTTCGCACCTGTTCGGGGCGGACGAGGCACCGGGCCGGTCTCTGGGGCGCGCGGAACGCGCCCGGCCGGGGCTACTCGCCCGTATCCCCAACGGAATACGGAGCGGTCCCACTCTTTGCTCGCTCTTGGCGAACGCGTACGGCCCCGGATGCCATACCCGGGGCCGTACGGAATGTGCCGAGGCTTACACCGCCGTCACAGGAGCTCGCCCGCGCCCGCCTTCTCGGCCACGCGCACCAGGGTGCGGATGGCGGAGCCGGTGCCGCCCTTGGGGGTGTAGCCGAAGGGGCCCGACTCGTTGAAGGCGGGGCCCGCGATGTCCAGGTGGGCCCAGGTGATGCCCTCGCCGACGAACTCCTTGAGGAACAGGCCGGCCGCCAGGCCGCCGCCCATGCGCTCGCCCATGTTCGAGATGTCCGCGGTGGCGGAGTCCAGCGGCTTGCGCAGGTGCGTCGGCAGCGGCATCGGCCAGGACTGCTCGCCGACCTCGGTCGCGATCTCGTGCAGGGAGGTGCGGAAGGCGTCGTCGTTGGCCATGACGCCGAAGATGCGGTGGCCCAGGGCCAGCACCATGGCGCCGGTCAGGGTCGCCACGTCGATGATCGCGTCGGGCTTCTCCTCCGAGGCGCGGGTGATCGCGTCGGCCATCACCAGACGGCCCTCGGCGTCGGTGTTGAGCACCTCGACGGTCTTGCCGCCGTACATCCGCAGCACGTCGCCGGGACGGGCGGCGCTGCCCGAGGGCATGTTCTCGGCGAGCGCCAGCCAGCCGGTGACGTTGACGGGAAGACCCAGGCGCGCGGCGGCGACCACGGTGGACAGCACGGCCGCGGCGCCGCTCATGTCGCACTTCATCGTCTCGTTGTGGCCGGCCGGCTTCAGGGAGATGCCGCCCGAGTCGTAGGTGATGCCCTTGCCGACCAGCGCCAGGTGCTTGGCGTTCCGGCCCTTGGCGCCCGTGTAGGCGATCTTCACCAGGCGGGGCGGGTTCGCCGAGCCCTGGCCGACGCCCATGATGCCGCCGTAGCCGCCCTTGACCAGCGCCTTCTCGTCCAGGACCTCGATCTTGAGGCCGTGCTCCTTGGCGGCCTCCTGCGCGACGGCGGCGAAGGACTTCGGGTGGAGGTCGTTCGGCGGCATGTTGATCAGGTCGCGGGCGCGGTTGACCTCGGCCGCGATGACGGTGGCCCGCTCGACGGCGGCCTTGTGCGCCTTGTCCCGCGGCTTCGCGCCGACCAGCGCGACCTCGGCGACCGGCGCCTTGCCGTTGGACGACTGGTACGCGGTGTACGCGTACGCGCCGAGCAGGGCGCCCTCGGCGAGCGCCTGCACGGCGTCCGCGTCCTGCACCGGAAGGGCGTAGGCGGCCTTCTTCGACCCGGCCAGCGCGCGGGCGGCGGCGCCGGCGGCCTTGCGCAGCGCCTCGGTGTCGTAGGCGGCGCCGTCGGCGGGGCCCTCGCCGAGTCCGACGGCCAGCACGACCGAGGACTTCAGGCCGTTCGGAGCGGGGAGCTTGGTCACCTCACCCTCAGCGCCGGAGGCACCCAGCGTCTCGAGCGTCGCGGCGAGCCGGCCGGAGAAGGCCTTGTCCACCGCCTCCGCCCCGGCGGCGACCTCGGGGCCCTTGGCTCCCTTGGTCACACCGACGACGACGGCGTCAGCGCGCAGCGCTGCCGCGGAGGAGGTGCTGAGAGTCAGTGCAGTCACGGTGATGCGGATCCTGTTCCTTCGGGGTCCAATACTTGACGCCGGACTCCGTCCGGCTCCCCATGGTGTCCCGCTGCCGGGCGTCTTTCGCGGCGACGGGACGGGGGTACAGCATCGACCTTACGCTCACTGCTGTCACTTGCGCCCACGGCCTGCGCCGATGGCGGCGAAGGCTGGGGTTTTCCCTTGGCGGCGCGCCCGCGCGGCCTCCCCCACCGGACGCCGCCGCCCGGTGCTGCGGCGGGAGTTGGGGTACGCCGGCGCCGCGCAGGGTCGCCGCCGGCTCTCAGCCCACGGTCAGCACCAGCAGCGCGGTCGTCGCCGCGGTCTCGCACAACGCGCCGAAGACGTCACCGGTGACGCCGCCCAGGCGCCGGCGGCACCGCCGCAGGAGCACTTCCGCGGACGCCAGCGCCAGCACCGCCGCCGCCGAGCAGCGCACCGCGTCCGGCAGGCCGAAGGCGGCCCCGCAGGCGGCGCAGAGGGCCACTGTCAGCGCTGCGACCGCCCAGGCGGCACGGGCGGGCACGGCGCCGGCCACGGCCGCGCCGAGGCCGCCCGGCCGGGCCGGGGGCACAGCGCTGCGGCAGGCCAGCGTCATCGCGGCGCGGGCGGTGAACCCGGCCAAGGCGGCGGCCACCGCGCCCCTGGTCCAGGAGTGGCCGTACAGCTCGGCGAGCGCCGCGACCTGGGCCAGCAGGACGAGGACGAGGGTGAGCACGCCGAAGGGCCCGATGTCGGACTGCTTCATGACGCGCAGCGCGTCCTCGGCGGGCTTGCCGCTGCCCAGGCCGTCGGCGGTGTCGGCGAGCCCGTCCAGGTGCAGTCCGCGGGTCAGGGCGGCCGGAACGGCGGCGCTCGCGACCGCGGCGAGCAGCGGCCCCGCACCCAGGAGCAGCAGCAGGCCGCCGGCCGCCGCCGCGCACGCTCCGACGACCAGTCCGGCCAGCGGCGCCCAGAGCATCCCGGCACGGGCCGCCGGGCGGTCCCAGCGGCCCACCCGGACCCGCAGCACCGTCAGCGTGCCGAAGGCGAAGCGCAGTCCGTCTGCCGCCGTCACCGCCGTTGTCGCGGCGGGAGCGGGCAGGGGCGGGGAGCCGGGGACCGGGTCGGGTCCGAGAGCAGGGCCGGAGCCGGGGTCGGCGGTCATGGTCCGCAGGGTAACCGCCGAGCCGGAACCGTATAGTGCCGCGTACGGGGCGAATACGGAGCAATCGGCATGAGTGACTGGTGGTACCGCAACATCATCGAGCCGGGAAAGCTGCCGCTGCTCCTCGCCCTGGGCGCGTTCGTGCTGACCTTCCTGGTCACCCGGGTGATCACGCGTCTCATCCGGGCCGGCAGGGGCCCCTTCCGCAACCTCTCCTCCGGCGGCACCCACATCCACCACGTGGTGCCCGGGATCATCCTCATGACGATCGGTGGCTTCGGGGGCGTGGCCAGCGCCTCACGGGGATTCGGCGCCTACCTCTCGGCGGTCCTGTTCGGCGCCGGAGCGGGCCTCGTGCTCGACGAGTTCGCGCTCGTGCTCTACCTCGACGACGTGTACTGGAGTGATCGCGGCCGCAAGAGCGTCGAGGCCGTCGTCGTCACTTTCTCCGTCGTCCTGATGATGCTCTGCGGCCTGGTCCCCTTCGGCGTCGACGCGATCACCCCGGACGAGCAGCAGAACCGCGTCTCGGTGATCCTCACGATCGCCGTCAACTTCCTGTTCGTCCTCGTCGCCCTCGTCAAGGGCAAGCTGCGTTCGGCTGTTCTCGGTGTCTTCGTGCCGTTCGTCGCCTTGTACGCCGCTCTGCGGTTGGCGCGTCCCGATTCGTTGTGGGCCGAGCGGGTCTATGCGCGCAGGCCGCGGACGGCTCGGCGGGCCGAGGCGCGTGCGGCGCGACATGACGCGCGGTGGGCGGTGCCGTTGCGGCGCGTGCAGGACTGGATCGGTGGTTTCCGTGAGCATTGAGCGGGAGCCGGGCGCGGCGCGCCGCCCGGCCCGGCGGGCGGCGCGTCAGTGACGTTCGGGGAGCTCCGCCGACAGGGCGGCCGCCGCCTTCAGCAGGGGAAGCGCCAGCAGCGCCCCGGTGCCCTCACCCACCGTCACCTTCTGATCCAGCAGCGGCTCGATGGAGAGCCGGTCCAGCGCTTTGGTCTGCGCCGGCTCACCGCTGGCCTGCCCGGCCAGCCACCAGTCCGGAGCCCGGAAGGCGATCCGCTGCGCGACCAGCGCGCACGCCGCCGACACCACGCCGTCCAGCACCACCGGAAGCTTCCGCACCGAGGCCTGCAGCAGGAAACCGGTGATCGCCGCCATGTCGGCGCCGCCGACCGCCGCCAGCAGCTCCAACTGGTCGCCCAGCACGGGCCTGGCCCGGCGCAACGCGTCACGGATCGCCGCGCACTTGCGCATCCAGGCGATGTCGTCGATGCCCGAACCGCGGCCGGTCACCACCGAGGCGTCCGTGCCGCACAGCGCCGCGATCAGCACCCCGGCCACCGTGGTGCCGCCGACGCTGAGATCACCGAGAAGCACCAGATCCGTGCCGGAGTCCGCCTCCTCGTCCGCGACGGCCATGCCGGCCCGGAACGCCGCCTCGGCCTCCTCGGCCGTCAGCGCGTCCTCCAGGTCGATCCGGC
This sequence comes from Actinacidiphila sp. bgisy167, assembly GCF_057707665.1. NCBI lineage: Bacteria > Bacillati > Actinomycetota > Actinomycetes > Kitasatosporales > Streptomycetaceae > Actinacidiphila > Actinacidiphila sp. bgisy167. The sequence continues at coordinate 88,477 of NZ_JBYIQP010000008.1, forward strand.
CGGAGCCGCGCCGCACCCGGTGCGCCGTCACGTCGGCGGGCAGCTCGTCGGCCTGGACGTCCACGCCCATGTCCACCACCCGGACCACGGCACCGTGCTGACGGGCGAGCACATTGACCGGTGAGGCCCCGTCCAGGACCCGCCGCACCAACTCCACAGCGGTGCCCTCCGCGCGGGCCGACACCTTCAGCGCCGCCACCCCGTGATCCGCGGCGAAGAGCACCACCTTGGGGCGCTCGATGGGGCGTACGGTCGCCGTGCCCTGGGCCGCCGCCAGCCAGTCGGCCAGCTCCGCCAGCCCGCCCAGCGCGCTCGCCGGGCGAACCAGCCGCTGCCAACGGTCGTGTGCGTCGCGGCGCACACCGGCGTCCGGGCGCTCCACCAGGGTCGCGAAGTCATCGAGGTTCAGACCGCTCACGGGGTCGAACACTACCGGGGCACGGCACTCGCGGCCGCCCCAGAACGCCGTCCCGCCCCACGGGCCGTCGGCCACGGGGCGGTACGCGGGCGGTGGGCGGCCGGGGGCGCCCGCAGGCCGGGCGCTCGGGCGGGAGGGCGGGGGCACCGCCGGCCGAGGTCAGCCGCGCAGCGCCAGCACCTGTCCCGCGACCACCAGCACCACGTGCTCGGACTCCTCGGCCAGCGCGACGTTCAGCCGCCCCAGCTCGTCCCGGAACCTGCGCCCGCTGGCCGTGGCCGGCACGACCCCGGAGCCGACCTCGTTGCTGACCGCCACGACCGTGCGGCGGGTCGCCCGCCAGGCCGCCGCCAGCTCCGTGACGCGGCGGCGCAGTTCTCGCTCGGCGCCCTGCGCCCACCGTTCGTCGTCCCACGCGCCCAGTTCGTCCATGGTGTGCGTCAGCCACAGCGACAGGCAGTCGATCAGCAGCGCCCGCCCGTCCCCCTCGGCCAGCAGCGGCACCAGGTCGCAGGTCTCCACCGTCTGCCAGGACGGCGGACGCCGCTCCTGGTGCAGCGCCACCCGCTCCGCCCACTCGGCGTCACCGCCCCGGGTCCCGCCGGTGGCCGCGTACACCACACCGGGGAAGCCCATGAGCCGCCGCTCGGCCTCCACCGACTTTCCCGAACGCGCTCCGCCCAGCACCAGGGTGCGCCGCGGCACGTCGGGCACCTCGTGGAGGTCGCCCACCGTCAGTGTCGTGCCGTCCGGCACCGCCCGTACGCCGAGCGGGGCCAGGCGCCGCCGCAGTTGCGGGCCGGGGTGGACACGGTGGTCGAGGTGGAGGGCGACGACGTCGGTGGTGTGCCCGACCGCCCCGGCCGCGCGCAGCCGCGCCAGCGCCTCCGGCCGGCCCACGGCGTCCAGCAGCACCAGGTCATACGGCTCCATGGCCTCGGGCAGCCCTGCGGGCGCGCACTGCGGCGGCAGGTACAGCAGGCGCTCGCCGTCCGGGCCCGTCACCTCGTACCCGGAGCCGGGCGCGTCGAGCGGCACCGACCGCACCCGGTGCCCGGTCAGCAGGGTGATCTCCTGCCCCGGCGCGAGCCGGCCCGGCGCGGGCAGACCCGCCGGGATCTCCACGGCAGGCCCGTCGTGCGGGTGCGACAGCAGCACCTGGCGGACCGCGGCGAGGGAGTGGCCGGAGCGCGCCGCCGTGAACGCGAGACCCGGCGTCAGGTCGAGCAGCAGGACCCCGTCCACCAGCAGCGAGGTCGCAGCCCGTGCGTGGGCGCCCACCGCCGTCGCGCACGCGGCGCACGGGCAGCCGGGGAGGGGCAGGCCGTCGGGGCCCCCGGTGCCGAGCAGAGTCAGTTCCACGTGCAGATCCTCTCGCGTCCGCGCACGCTACGCTGCCGGGCAGGCACCCCCAGGGACGAGGAGACGGACATGGCGTGGACGTGGCGTTTCGAGAAGGCCGACGGCACGGAGGTCACCCCCGCGGTCGAGCCCGAGGAGTTCACGACGCAAGGTGACGCCGAGTCATGGATCGGCGAGGTCTGGAAGGACCTCCTCCAGGGCGGCGCCGACCAGGTCCACCTCTTCGACGACGGCACGAAGGTCTACGGCCCGATGAGCCTGCACGCCGACGAGTAGAGCCCGTGCCGCCTGCGGCCGCGAGAGCCGGCGGCCGCACCGTACCGGAAGCCGGGCCGCGAGGGACGCGAACGTCCCACGCGGCCCGGCCCCGGTCGTACGAGCGGGCCCCCTACGAGAGTTGCCCCAGGGTGACCTTGACGGTCTTCTGACCGCTGCCGCGCTGGAAGGTGACGTCCACGGTGTCCCCGGGGGCGTGCTGCACCAGGGCCTCGGACAGGGACTGCAAGGTGGTGATGTCGTCGTTGCCGACCCGGACGATGACGTCCCCCGGCCTGATGCCGGCCTTCTCCGCCGCGCCGCCCCTGGTGACCTCGACGACGCCCACCCCGGCGGGCTGGAAGTCCTCGTCGAGGACGGTGCGCGCGACGATGTCCAGTGCCGCGCGGCCGGAGTCGACGACCTTGCCGTGCTCGATGATCTGGTCCGCGATGCGGGTGACGGTCGCCGAGGGGATGGCGAAGCCGATGCCCGGCGCTGAGGAGTCGCCCATGGTGGGGTTGACCGCGGCGAGCGTCGGGATCCCGATGACCTGGCCGGAGAGGTTGACCAGCGCACCGCCGCTGTTGCCCGGGTTGATGGGCGCCGAGGTCTGCACGAGGTCGGCCAGGGTGGCGCCCGCGGCGCCCCCGGGCCCGCTCTCGCTGACCGTGCGGTCGACGGCCGAGACGATGCCCTGTGTGACGCTGCTGTTCAGGCCGAGCGGGCTGCCCATGGCGAGCACGATCTGCCCGACCTCGACGTCGTGGGAGCTGCCGAAGGTCGCCGCACGCAGCCCGCTCGGCGGGTCGTCGAGTTCGATGACGGCGAGGTCCATCTCGGGGTAGGAGGCCACGAGCCGCCCCTTGTGCGGGGTGTCGCTGTTGGCGAGGGTGACCTCGAAGGTGTCCGCGTCGCCGACGACATGGGCGTTGGTGACGATGTGGCCCTTGGTGTCGTAGACGATGCCGGAGCCGAGCCCCTCGGACGTGTTGATCTGGACGACGGACGGCAGCACCGCCTTGACCACCTGCTGGTAGGCGCGCTCCAGATCGCGGGCGCCGGCCGCCTCGGTGGCGGGTGCGGGCGCCGAGGACGCCGCGCTGGGGGCGGGGGAGTCCCCCGTGCATCCGGCGGTCAGGCCTCCGCAGCACGCGACGGCCAGCAGCAGGGCCGCCGCCCGGGGCGCCGCCGTCGGCCGCCATGGGTTCCGCTTCGTATCGCGCATGACCGAAGTGTCGCGTTCGCAGCACCCCGTCCCCGGTATCCCGCCCCGGTCAGTCCCGTACGCCGCACAGATGCAGCAGTGCCGCGACTGCCCGGTAGGGGTCGGTGCGCCCGGCCAGCTCCTCCGCGGCCAGCAGTTCGTCCGGGACGCCGTCCACGGCGTCGTCCGGGGCCGTGTCGGTGAAGACGCGCACCCCGTACCAGGCGTGCAGCGGCGCGCCGATGGCACTGAGGGTCGTCGTCAGGTCCGCGCGCCGGTCGGCGCGGGCGGGCAGCCCCAGCCGGTTGGTGTACGTGTCGCCCGCGAAGGCGGCCAGCGCCGCGGCCCAGTCGCCCTGCAGCGCGGGCCGCATCGCCAGGGCGTCGGCGTTGCGCACCAGCAGCGACAGCAGCCCGCCGGGGGCCAGTACCCGGGCGAGCCCGGCGACCATGGCGTCCGGCTCGGGCAGGTACATCAGCACGCCGTGGCAGAGCACCACGTCGAAGGTTCCGGGCCCGAAGTGCCGGCCTGCCTCCCGGCCGTCGCCCTCGATGAGGGTGATCCGCTCGCGTATGCCCTCGGGCTCGGCGGCGACGGCCTCACACAGGACGCCCGCCATCTCGGGATCGGCCTCCAGGCCGGTGATCAGGTGACCGGCGCGGGCGAGCCGCAGGGCCTGGGTGCCCTGGCCGGGGCCGACGTCGAGGATCCTGAGCCGGCGCCCGACGGGGAAGCGCGCGGTGATCTGCTCGTCGAGCTGGCGCGCGACCAGCTCCTGGCGCACGGTGTTCCGGAGTCCGCCCAGCAGGTCCAGCCACGAGCCGGCGGCGCCGGCGAAGGCGCCGTTCCCGTTCAGGGCTTGGTACCGCGCTTGACCTGCGGCTTCGGCAGGCGCAGTCGGCGCATCTGGAGGGTCCGCATGAGGGCGTAGGCCACCGCGCCCTTGGTGGGCTTGTCCGGGAAGCGCTTCGCCAGCTCGCGGCGGAGCAGGAAACCGGTGACGACGGAGTCGATGACGATCAGCACGATCACCACCAGCCACAGCAGCAGCGAGAGGTTCTGCAGGGCGGGGTTGCGGAGCATGCTGAGCACGAGGATGACCACGGCGAGCGGCAGGAAGAACTCCGCCACCCGGAACCGCGAGTCCACGTAGTCGCGGGCGAACTTGCGCACCGGGCCCCTGTCGCGGGCGGGCAGGTAGCGCTCGTCGCCGTTCATCAGCGCCTCGCGCTGCTTGGCGAGGTCGGCGCGCCGGGCCTCACGGGCCTGCTTCGCGGCGGCCTTGGGGTCGGCGGGCGTGGCCACCGCCCTGCGGCGCTGCGTCTGGGCCTCGCTGCGCTTGGGGGTGGGGCGGCCCTTGGGCGCCTGCGGATCGCGGGGCCGCTGGTCCTCCACCATGGTGGTGGACGCGGCCTGCTCGTTTTGAGAACGACGTCGGAACACGCCTCCAAGGTTACGTGCTCGCCGACTCGACCCCCAGCCCCTCACCTACTCCCTGGGCCGGAGGTCATCGAACTGTGATCGTTCCTGAGGAGGAGCGTATCCGGGGCAGAACAGTGGGGTAATGGAACCAGGCCCCGTACTGTGGGGTCTGTAGAGGTGTGCCGGCGAGCTGAATGAAGGGGGCGCGCGAGGCCCATGAGCGGTGTCATGAAGCGGATGGGGATGATCTTCCGCGCGAAGGCCAACAAGGCCCTTGACCGGGCCGAGGATCCGCGCGAGACCCTCGACTACTCGTACCAGAAACAGCTGGAGCTGCTGCAGAAGGTGCGGCGTGGTGTCGCGGACGTAGCCACCTCGCGCAAGCGCCTGGAGCTGCAGCTGAACCAGCTGCAGCAGCAGTCCGCGAAGTACGAGGACCAGGGCCGCAAGGCGCTCGCCCTGGGACGGGAGGACCTGGCCCGTGAGGCGCTGTCGCGCCGGGCCGCCCTCCAGCAGCAGGTGACGGATCTGGAGACGCAGCACCAGACGCTCCAGGGCGAGGAGGAGAAGCTCACCCTCGCCGCCCAGCGCCTGCAGGCCAAGGTGGACGCCTTCCGCACGAAGAAGGAGACCATCAAGGCCACCTACAGCGCGGCCAAGGCCCAGACCCAGATCGGCGAGGCCTTCTCCGGCATCTCCGAGGAGATGGGCGACGTCGGCCTCGCGATCCAGCGGGCCGAGGACAAGACCGAGCAGCTGCGCGCCCGGGCCGGGGCCCTGGACGAGCTGCTGGCCTCCGGCGCCCTCGACGACCCGACCGGGATCGCCAAGGACGACATCCAGGCCGAGCTCGACCGCCTCTCCGGCGGCAGCGACGTGGAGCTGGAGCTGCAGCGCATGAAGGCCGAGCTGGCCGGCGGCTCCCCGCAGCAGGCCATCGAGGGCGGGCAGCAGGGCCAGACCCAGTCCCAGACCCAGGACCAGCCCCGGTTCGACAAGCAGTAGCGACCCTGGAGGAGGGCGTCGTGATCGTTCGGATCATGGGCGAGGGCCAGGTGACGGTGGACGAGAGCCACCTTCCCGAGCTCAACAAGCTCGACGACGAGCTCCTGGCGGAGACGGAGAGCGGTGACGAGGCCGGGTTCCGGCGTACGCTCACCGCTCTTCTCGACGCCGTCCGCCGGCTCGGCACACCCCTGCCGGACGACTCCCTGGAGCCGTCCGAGCTGATCCTGCCGGCCCCGGACGCCACGGTTGAGGACGTCCGGGAGATGCTGGGGTGGGGGCCGTCCTCCCGGACGGAGCCCGGGGAAGGGCTGATCCCCGGCTGAGGCTTCACCGCGTCGGCACACTCTCGGTCGTGCCCCGGCCCGGTACCGCGCCGGGCCGGGGCACGGGCGTGCGCGGGCGTCGTGCGGGCGGTTGGGTGCCCCCTGATGTGAGGGGCGGCTGATCCAGGGGACGGCTGATGTGTCGCGGCGTGCGCTCCACCGCGCTCCCGTACGCCGGCCGGCGGAACCTGCGTGGGTGAGGGCCGGTCCCCGGCCGGCACGTCACCGGCCGGGCACAAGGGGCAGGGGCGTGCGCGGGGGCCGTACCGTTGGTGGGCGTGCAGCATCGATCCATGCGGGACCGCGCCCGGCTGTGGCCGCAGGCCCACCCCATCGCCCTTGACGCCGGGCTGGCGCTCGCCGTCCTCGCGGTGATCCTCGGCAACATGCTCATCGGGCCGCACGCCGAGCGGTACGACGCCTCGCCCCTGAGCGTCGCGCTCACCGTCCTCGGCTCCGCGGCGCTGCTGCTGCGCCGGCGCAGTCCACTGGGCGTCCTCGCCTTCACCTGCGCGGTCACCGTGGTCTACCTGCTCACCGCGACCGGCGCGGGCCGCGCCCCGGTGGCGGCCACCGTCGTCGTCGCGCTGTTCTCCGCCTCCACCCGCACGGACCGCACCACCACCTTCCGGATCGGCCTGGCCACCTGCCTGCTGCTGCCCGCGATCGCCATGCTCTTCGGGGCCCGGCCCTGGTACTCCGCCGAGAACATCGCCCTGTTCGCGTGGAGCGGTATGGCCGCGGCCGCCGGCGAGGCCACCCGCAACCGCCGCGCCTACGTCGCCGCCGTCGAGGAGCGCGCCGAGCGGGCCGAGCGCACTCGGGAGGAGGAGGCCAAGCGCCGCGTCGCCGAGGAGCGGATGCGGATCGCCCGGGAGCTGCACGACGTGGTCGCCCACCACATCGCCCTGGTCAACGTGCAGGCCGGAGTCGCCGCCCACGTCATGGACAGCCGCCCCGACCAGGCCAAGCAGGCCCTCGCGCACGTCCGCGAGGCGAGCCGCTCCGCGCTGTCCGAGCTGCGCGCGACCGTCGGCCTGCTGCGGCAGACCGGGGACCCGGCCGCCCCCATGGAGCCGGCGCCCGGCCTCGGCGTGCTGGACCAGCTCGTCGACGGCTTCCGCAGGGCCGGGCTGCCGGTGCGGGTCGTCGAGGAGGACCCCGGCACGCTCCCCGCGAGCGTGGACCTCACCGCGTACCGGGTCATCCAGGAGTCGCTCACCAACGTCCACAAGCACGCCGGCCCGGGCGCCCGTGCGGAGGTCCGTATCGCGCGCGGCGCCGAGGCGCTGGAGGTCACCGTGGTCGACAGCGGCGGCAGCCCGCAGGGGCCGGACAGCGCGGGCGGCGGCCACGGCCTGATCGGCATGCGCGAGCGGGCCGCGGCGCTCGGCGGCACCTGTGAGGCCGGCCCCGGCGCGCAGGGCGGCTTCCGCGTCCACGCCCGCCTGCCGCTCGCGGTGCAGGGCCGCCAGTCCGCCGGTCCGACCGGGGATGGGAGAATCCCGGCATGATCAGGGTGCTGCTCGCGGACGACCAGGCGCTGCTCCGGGGCGCGTTCCGCGTCCTCGTGGAGTCCGAGCCGGACATGGAGGTCGTGGGAGAGGCCTCGGACGGCGACGAGGCCGTGGCGCTGGCCCGCAGCACCCGCGCGGACGTCGTCCTGATGGACATCCGGATGCCCGGTACGGACGGCATCGCCGCCACCCGTGCGATCACCGAGGCCGAGGACCTGACCGGCGTGGCGGTCCTCGTCCTGACGACCTTCGAGGCCGACGAGTACGTCGCCCAGGCGATCCGCGCCGGCGCCGCCGGCTTCCTCGGCAAGGGCGCCGAGCCCGACGAGCTGCTCGCCGCGATCCGCACCGTCGCCTCGGGCGACGCCCTGCTCTCCCCGTCCGCCACCAAGAGCCTGATCGCCACGTTCCTGGCGCAGGGCGGTGGGCAGCGCCCCCCTCAGAGCGAGGGAGCGGCGGCCGCCCCCGGCCTCGACGCGCTGACGGCGCGCGAGCGCGAGGTGCTGGTCGAGGTGGCGCTGGGGCTGCCGAACGACGAGATCGCCGAACGCCTCGGGGTGAGCCCGCTCACCGTCAAGACACATGTGAACCGCACCATGGCGAAGCTCGGCGCCCGCGACCGCGCACAGCTGGTCGTCGCCGCCTATGAGTCAGGTCTGGTGCGCCCAGCGCACGCGGCGTACGACCGGCGTGTACCGCATCCGCAGTACGCCCCGGGGGCCAACCGGGACCTCGGGCTGAGAAAACCACCGTCCGCGGCAGGAGAAGGTGGCATGGGCTGATAAGAGGCCGCGCGGACAGGCGGGGCGGCGTCGCGGGTCGACGGCTCTCGCCTGGCGGCGTTGTCGTCGGTCGCCGCAGCTCCGCTGCGTCTTGCTTCTCCGCCTTGCCGGACTCGGCCCTCGACCCGCTCCTTGCTCCACCCCACCTGTCCGCGCGGCCTCCAAGTCCGCAAACCCGCAGCCCCGCAACCGTCCGCACCGCGAGCACAGAGAAGAGACCGCACCACGATGTCCTGGCTGTCCCGATTCAGCCTCACCCAGCGCAGTCTGGTGGCGCTGATGGCCGTGGTCGCCATCGCCTTCGGCGCCATCGCGATACCGTCCCTCAAGCAGCAGAAGCTGCCCCCCTTCGACCTGCCCCTGGTGTCGGTGATCACGACCTACCCGGGTGCCTCCCCCGACGTCGTCGAGAAGCAGGTCGTCGAGCCGATCGAGAACGGCGTCCGGGGCGTCGACGGCATCACCGGGATCACCTCCACGGCGAGCGAGGGCGCCGCCGTGATCATGGCCCGATTCGACTACGGCAACGACAGCGACAAGCTGGTCGCCAACGTCCAGCAGGCCGTGAACCGGGTCTCCGCGCGGCTGCCGAAGGACGCCGACCCGCAGGTCGTGGCCGGCTCGACGGACGACATCCCGGCCGTCGTCCTCGCCGCCACCTCCACCGGCATGGACCAGCAGGCGCTCGCCGACGCCCTCGACCGCTCGGTCGTCCCGGTGCTGCAGGACATCGACGGCGTCGGCCAGGTGAGCGTCACCGGCGTCCAGAACCAGATCGTCACCGTCACCCCCGACGACAAGAAGCTCGCCGCCCGCCGGCTCGGCGCCGCCGCCCTCGTGCAGGCGCTGCAGGCCGGCGGACACGCCGTGCCGGCCGGGTCCTTCGAGGACGGCGGCAAGAGCCGCACCGTGCAGGTCGGCGGCGAGTACGCCTCGGTGCGCGAGATCGAGGAGCTGCGGATCCCCGCGGCCCCGCGGCCCGTGCGCCTCGGCGACGTCGCCACCGTCGCGGAGCGTCCCGACGCCGCCGCGTCCATCACCCGGACCGACGGCGAGCCCAGCCTCGGGATCGCCCTCACCATGGACCAGGACGGCAGCGCCGTCGCGGTCTCCTCGGCCGTCAAGGACAAGCTGGCCGACCTCGAGCGCGACCTCGGGAAGGGCTCCAAGCTCACCGTCGTGAGCGACCAGGGCCCGGCCGTCTCCAAGTCCATCCACGGGCTGACCACCGAGGGCCTGCTCGGCCTGCTCTTCGCGGTCGTGGTCATCCTCGTCTTCCTGGCGTCGCTGCGCTCGACGCTGGTGACCGCGGTGTCCATCCCGATCTCCGTCGTGCTGACGCTGATCGTGCTGTGGACGCGCGGCCTGTCGCTCAACATGCTCACGCTGGGCGCGCTGACCATCGCCATCGGCCGTGTCGTCGACGACTCGATCGTGGTGCTGGAGAACATCAAGCGGCACCTCGCCTACGGTGAGGAGAAGCAGACCGCGATCATCGCCGCGGTGCGCGAGGTGGCCGGCGCGGTCACCGCCTCGACTCTCACCACGGTCGCCGTCTTCCTGCCGATCGGCCTGGTCGGCGGCATGGTCGGCGCCCTGTTCGGCGGCTTCTCGCTCACCGTCGCGGCGGCGCTGCTGGCCTCGCTGCTGGTGTCCCTGACCATCGTCCCGGTGCTGTCGTACTGGTTCCTGAGGCCCCCGGCCGACGCGGGCAGCGCTGATCCCGCGGAGATCCGCCGCAGGGCCGAGGAGGAGGAGTCCCGCGGCGCGCTGCAGCGGCTGTACGTGCCGGTGCTGCGCTTCGCCACCCGCCGCCGGCTGACCAGCGTCCTCATCGCCGTCGCGGTCCTGGTGGTCACCGTCGGCCTCACCCCGCTGCTGAAGACGAACCTCTTCGAGCCGGGCGACCAGGACACGCTGACCGTCAAGCAGGAACTCCCGCCGGGCACCGGCCTGTCGGCCTCCGACGCGGCCGCCCGCAAGGTCGAGACGCTCCTCGAGGGCATCGACCAGGTGCAGGACTACCAGGTCACCGTGGGCTCCTCCGGCTTCCTGGCGGCCTTCGGCGGCGGCACCGGCGCCAACCAGGCCAGCTTCCAGGTGAAGCTGAAGGACGCCGACGACAGCGCCGCCGTCCTCGACGAGATCCAGAAGGGTCTGAAGAAGCTCGACGGCGTCGGGACGACCTCGGTCTCCGCCGGCGGCGGCGGCTTCGGCAACCAGGACCTGTCGGTGGTGGTCAAGGCCGCCGACGCCGACACCCTGGCCAAGGCCAGCGCCAAGGTCCGCGACGCCGTCGCCGAGCTGGACGGCGTCACCGACGTCAGCAGCGACCTGGCGCAGAGCGTGCCCCGGGTCGAGATCCGCGCCAAGCAGGCCGAGGCCGCCACGTACGGCCTCACCGACGCCACCATCGGCGCCGCCGTCACCCAGGCCGTGCGCGGTACGACCGTCGGCACCGCGGTGCTCGACGACACCGAGCGCGACGTGCGGGTGGTCTCCGCGCAGAAGGCCGGGACGGTCGCCGAGCTCAAGGCCCTCACCATCCCGACCCCCGCGGGACCGGTGAAGCTGGGCAAGGTCGCCGAGGTCGTCGAGGCCCCCGGACCGGTGCAGAAGACCCGGATCGACGGTGCCCGCGCCGCGACGATCACGGCGAAGCCCACCGCTGACGACACGGGCGCGGTGAGCAAGGCCCTGAAGGACAAGATCGAGAAGCTCGAGCTGCCCAAGGGCGCCACCGCCGAGATCAGCGGCGTCTCCTCCGACCAGGACGAGGCCAACAGGTCGCTCGCGCTCGCCATGCTCGCCGCGATCGCCATCGTCTTCCTGCTGCTGGTCGGCACCTTCCGCAGCCTGATCCAGCCGCTGGTGCTGCTGGTGTCCGTCCCGTTCGCCGCGACCGGCGCCATCGGCCTGCTGCTGATCACCGGCACCCCGATGGGCGTCCCGGCCATGATCGGCATGCTGATGCTCATCGGCATCGTGGTGACCAACGCGATCGTGCTGATGGACCTCGTCAACCAGTACCGGGCACGGGGCTACGGCGTGGTGGAGGCCGTCATCGAAGGCGGCCGGCACCGTCTGCGGCCGATCCTGATGACCGCGCTCGCGACCATCTTCGCCCTGCTCCCGATGGCCCTCGGGATCACCGGAGAGGGAGGGTTCATCGCCCAGCCGCTGGCCATCGTCGTCATCGGCGGTCTGCTCACCTCGACGCTGCTGACCCTGCTGCTCGTCCCGACCCTCTACACGGCGGTCGAGATCCGCAAGGAGCGCCGGGCCAAGCGCAAGGCGCTCAAGCGGGCGGCCCAGGCCGGCGGCCCGGGCGGCGCGGAGCCGCAGAAGGAGGCGGAGCTGGCCGGGGTCTGAGACCGCGAAGGCCAACCTGCGGCAGGGCCCCGGGCGTTCAACGACGCCCGGGGCCCTGCCGCGTCTGCAGGATGAACCCGGACGGGATGTACGGCTCGGGCGGACGCGTCCCGCGCAGGCGGAACCAGCCGGACGTGCCGATCCGCAGCCCGGCGGCCGACCCCGCGTCCACCGCCCCCTGCTGCTCGGCCGTCACATGGGCTGCCTGTGCCGGGTGCCCTCGGGCAGGCTCAGCAGCGCGGCGGTGAGCAGGCGGGTCGCCGGCCGGCGGGAGGTGGCGGCGAGCAGCCGTACGCTCCCGTGCCGGTCGATGCGGCAGTAGCCGCTCCCGGTGAGGTCGTCCACAACCGACAGCGGGCACTCGGTGAGGAGTTGGTCGCGGTCGGGGCCGTGGGCGCCGCCGCGGGTGCGCCGGTCCACGGAGTCAGTGAGGTCGCGGTGCTCGGCGGAGTTCTCGTGCACCGCCCCGTCCGGCGCGGGCAGGTCGCCCGTGCGGACGGCACCCTCCAGGCGCATGGCCGGATGCAGCGCGAAGCCCGACCCGCGGTAGGCCCGCCGCCTCCCGCGGGTCGGGGGAGCCGCAGATGATGCCGCGCAGGCAGCCGCGCCCGTAGGCCGGGGCGGCGGCCGGCAGTTCGCGGCCGACCCCCTGCCGCTGCGCGGAGGGCGGCACGGCGAGAAGCGACAGCCCCCATGTCCCTCGCGGTGCGTCGCAGGGCGGCCGCCTCGGGAGGCGTCCGCTCGGGCGGGCTGCCGCCGGCAGGGCGTCGGCGGCGCCGACGCGGCGGCGGCCACGACCGCCACCGTGTCGGCGTCCTCGTCGGTGCCGCGCGGCGGGCGCAGGATCATGCGCCCGTCCTGCCCCTACGGCAGGGCGAGCATCTGCTCCAGCGCGAGCTTCGCGAAGTGCTCGGTCTCCCGGTCGACCTGGATGCGGTTGACGACCTTGCCGTCGGCCAGCGACTCCAGCGCCCACACCAGGTGCGGCAGGTCGATCCGGTTCATGGTCGAGCAGAAGCACACGGTCTTGTCGAGGAAGACGATCTGCTTGTCCGGGTGCGCCTTGGCCAGCCGGCGCACCAGGTTGAGCTCGGTGCCGATCGCCCACGACGAGCCGGCCGGGGCCGCCTCCAGGGCCTTGATGATGTACTCGGTCGAACCGACGTGGTCGGCGGCGGCGACGACCTCGTGCTTGCACTCGGGGTGCACCAGCACGTTGACGCCGGGGATGCGGGCGCGCACGTCCTCGACCGAGTCCAGCGAGAAGCGACCGTGCACCGAGCAGTGGCCGCGCCACAGGATCATCTTCGCGTCGCGCAGCTGCTCGGCGGTCACTCCGCCGTTCGGCTTGTGCGGGTTGTAGACGACGCAGTCCTCCAGCGAGAAGCCCATCTCCCGGACCGCGGTGTTGCGGCCGAGGTGCTGGTCGGGGAGGAAGAGCACCTTCTCGCCCTGCTGGAACGCCCACTCCAGGGCCCGCTGGGCGTTGCTGGAGGTGCAGATGGTGCCGCCGTGCCGGCCGGTGAAGGCCTTGATGTCGGCGGAGGAGTTCATATAGGAGACGGGCACGGTGACGTCGGCGACGCCGGCCTCGGTGAGCACGTCCCAGCACTCGGCGACCTGCTCGGCGGTGGCCATGTCGGCCATGGAGCAGCCGGCCGCCAGGTCGGGGAGGATCACCTGCTGGGCGTCGGAGGTCAGGATGTCCGCCGACTCGGCCATGAAGTGCACGCCGCAGAAGACGATGTACTCGGCCTCGGGCCGGGCGGCCGCGTCCCGCGCCAGCTTGAAGGAGTCGCCGGTGACGTCGGCGAACTGGATGACCTCGTCGCGCTGGTAGTGGTGGCCCAGGACGAAGACCTTCTCGCCGAGCTTGGCCTTGGCGGCACGGGCGCGCTCCACCAGGTCCGGGTCAGAGGGGGCGGGCAGGTCGCCGGGACAGTCGACGCCGCGTTCGCTGCGCGGGTCGGACTCGCGGCCCAGGAGGAGCAGGGCGAGCGGGGTCGGCTGGACGTCCAGCGGTTCGGATGTGATGGTCACGGGCCCGAAGCCCTTTCTCTGCGGAACTGCGGCTCAACCTTTTCGTCTATTTGACGCTATCTATCATAACCCGTTCGCGTCAGAATGACGATGGCCCCTCGCGTCAGTGTGACGCATTACCCGAAGCGGGTCCGGTGTGCGAGCATGGAGGGCGCGAACACCCATCGGACCCGGAGGAATGAATCCGGGACGCCACCGGTTCACTGTTGTGGCAGCATCCGTACAACCCGGGAGTGGATCAGATGACGGTTCAGGACGAGACCAGCCAGAGCGAGGGCATCATCCTGTCCGACGCGGCGGCCTCCAAGGTCAAGAGCCTGCTCGAGCAGGAAGGCCGCGACGACCTCGCGCTGCGCGTCGCCGTCCAGCCGGGCGGTTGCTCCGGCCTGCGCTACCAGCTGTTCTTCGACGAGCGTTCTCTCGACGGCGACGTCGTCAAGGACTTCGGCGGTGTGAAGGTGGTCACCGACCGTATGAGCGCCCCCTACCTCGGCGGCGCCTCCATCGACTTCGTCGACACGATCGAGAAGCAGGGCTTCACGATCGACAACCCGAACGCCACCGGCTCCTGCGCCTGCGGCGACTCGTTCCACTGAGCCCCGCGCAAGGACGGCGGGCACCCACGGTGCTCGCCGTCCTCGGCGTGTCCTGACGCCTCGGGCCGGGCGCCGTCACTTCCCCGGCACCGTGCTGCCGTCGGAGAGATCGACGACCTTGCGGCCGCCCAGCGGCGCATCGAGGCGGACCGTGCGCGTGAAGCGTTCGGCGACCATGACGCAGGCCTTCCCCGGGTCCTCCTGCACCCCTGTCACCCGCACCGTCACCACCGCGCCCGACTCGTCGGCCGAAGCCGTGTAGCGACTGCACACCCCGCCCCAGAAGCGCAGTGTCAGCTCCGTGCCCTCGGCGCTGTACGACTCCACCTTCACCGGCGAGACGACCGGCGCCACCGGCCTCGTCGGCGCGGGAGAGGCGCCGCCGCCGCGCACATGGGCCGGGTCCACGGCGGGCTGGGCCAGCACCGAGGTGCGCGTCTCGCCCTTTCGCGCCACCTCGAAGAGCCAGGACGGCACCAGGGCGAGCCGCCCGGCCACCTGCTGCGCCGACAGGCCGAACTCGGCACGGCGCACCTCCAGCTGCCGGTGCGCCGTCGGCAGGCAGGGGAGCACCTCCGGCAGCCTCGGCCCGTCGCCGGACCCGCGGGGGTGCTTCGGCACCACGGTCGGGCAGGAGCCGATTCCCGGGTCACCGCCCGCGCCGGGGCGCTCGAGCAGCTTCAAGGCCTCCTTCGCCGACACCACCGGATAGGTGTCGCCCCTGGTGAGCGGCGCCATCATGCCGTGCCCGGCGACCAGCAGCCCGTCGGAGGCGACCAGGACCGCCGACCGCCAGCCGTGCGTCGGCAGCCCCGCCGGCCGCGGGTCCGCGGTGACCGTGCGCAGCACCCCCGAGACCTCGCGCGCGTCCGTTCGCGCGTCCTGCAGCCCGAGCGCCGCGAAGACCGGTGCCGCCACGCGCAGCGCCTGCGCCGCCGGTACCGCGAGATCCTCCCGAACCGGGGCGCGGCCCTCGCGGGGTGCGCCGCCGTAGTAGGCGTACGACCAGGCGCCCGGCGCTTCCTTGCCGACCCGGAGCACCGGCCCGCCGCCGTCCGGCGTGCCGCCGGCCTTCCAGACGCCGTGGTCGGACGTCACCGTCCCCGGCACATCAAGGGCGCGCGCCAGCCGTACCACCGCGGCACGCGACACGTCACCCGGGAGCCGCACGGCCGCGGAGGACGGGCCGTCGGGCAGGTCGCCCCGGACGGTGAGGTCGACACCCGCATCGCGGCCGGCGCCATCGAGCTCCAGCGGCCGAGGGGAAGCGCCCCCGCTGCCGCCCGAGCCGCGCGGCACGGCGCCGTCCGCCGCCGACGAGGCCCAGTAGGCTCCGCCGCCCCCGGCGGCCAGCACGGCGGCCGCCACCGCCGTCACCGCCCACGATGACCTGCTCCGGCGGCGGTGCGGTCGCGTCGGCTCGCTCTCCACGATGGCTCCTTCGGCTCCGCTCAGCCGGCACAGCCGGCGACGTCCCGGCCGGGCGGCCGGAGGGACGTCGCTTGGACGGGCAGGAGCGCCTCGCGGTTCCGATC
The DNA here is from genome assembly GCF_057707665.1 of Actinacidiphila sp. bgisy167. Classification (NCBI taxonomy): domain Bacteria; kingdom Bacillati; phylum Actinomycetota; class Actinomycetes; order Kitasatosporales; family Streptomycetaceae; genus Actinacidiphila; species Actinacidiphila sp. bgisy167. The sequence continues at coordinate 104,314 of NZ_JBYIQP010000008.1, forward strand.
AGTCGGCGTACTCCGCCATGCCCTCGACGACATGCGACGACGCGGCCGGCACCGTGATCCCGCGCAGACTGGCCGGGCTGACCGGAGCGGACGCGTCCTGCGCGGAGACCTCCCAGTGCGCGGCCATCTTGCGGCAGTCGCCGACCAGCTCCGCGAGCGACTCGGGGTCGTCGAGGAGGGGAGCGGCGCGAAGAGGAGTGGTCATAGACACGACCATAGGGACCCGAGGTGAGGGGAGAAAGCCCTACTATCGGGTAGTTTTCCCTAGTCGGCGCCCCCCGGCCCAGCCGGTAGCGTGGACAGGTACCGTCCGCCGCCCGCCTCCGCAGGAGCATCCCAGCCGTGCGTATCGCAGTCACCGGCTCCATCGCCACCGACCACCTGATGACCTTCCCCGGCCGATTCGCCGACCAGCTCGTCGCCGATCAGCTGCACACGGTCTCCCTCTCCTTCCTGGTCGACACGCTCGACGTACGCCGCGGTGGCGTCGGTGCGAACATCTGCTTCGGGATGGGCCAGCTGGGTGTCCGGCCCATCCTCGTCGGCGCCGCCGGCTCCGACTTCGACGAGTACCGCGCCTGGCTCGACCGGCACGGCGTGGACACCGCGTCCGTCCGCATCTCCGAGGTGCTGCACACCGCGCGCTTCGTCTGCACCACGGACGCCGACCACAACCAGATCGGCTCCTTCTACACCGGCGCCATGAGCGAGGCCCGCCTCATCGAGCTGCACTCCGTCGCCGCCCGCGTGGGCGGCCTCGACCTCGTGCTCATCGGCGCCGACGACCCCGAGGCGATGCTGCGCCACACCGAGGAGTGCCGCTCCCGCGGCATCCCGTGGGCGGCGGACTTCTCGCAGCAGATCGCCCGTATGAACGGCGACGAGATCCGGATACTGCTCGACGGCGCGGCCTACCTCTTCTCCAACGAGTACGAGAAGGGCCTGATCGAGTCCAAGACCGGCTGGACGGACGCCGAGATCCTCGGCCGGGTCGGCACCCGCGTCACCACGCTCGGCTCGCGCGGCGTCCGCATCGAGCGGGCCGGCGAGGAGCCGATCGTCGTGAGCTGCCCGGAGGAGGAGGCCAAGGTCGACCCCACCGGCGTCGGCGACGCCTTCCGGGCGGGTTTCCTCTCGGGTCTGGCGTGGGGCGTGGGTGCGGAGCGGGCGGCCCAGGTGGGCTGCATGCTGGCGACGCTGGTGATCGAGACGGTCGGCACGCAGGAGTACCAGTTGCGGCGGGCTCACTTCATGGACCGCTTCACCAAGGCCTACGGCGAGGACGCGGCCGAGGAGGTCCGCGCGCACCTTCACTGAGGCGCTGCGAGGTCGGCCGCCTGGTCGCCTCCCACCGCGGCCGCCCGGGAGGGGCGGCACGGCGGCGGACATGGCGGTCGGGGCGGGCGCCGGAAAAGCGATCGGGGTGCGTGCGCGCCGCACCTCGGATGCGATGGCGTACGCGTCCTCCCGCGCCGACGGCCGAGCGGCAGGGGACCCGGGGCGGTGGCGTCGGGGCGGGCGCCTCGCGTCCCGGTCGCACCGCCCCCCCGCGGCGGCGCGCGCCCCGGGGCGAGGGCCTCGGTGAGGACGCGGGGGACCGGCTGCGCACAGCCGCGCCCACCCGTGGGCCCCCGCACCAGGCCGGAGGCCGAGCGTGCCATACAGCTGTGCGCGCCCACCCGGCGCCCAGGTACTCCTGCTCGCGCATGTCGCACCACGCCGGGATGTCGAGCCGGGCGGCCTCGTCGTCGGAGAGCACCGACACGATCCCGCCCACCGGCACGTCCCCGATGACCTTCGCCAGCTCGATGACCGGAATCGGGCACCGCTTGCCGAGGGAGTCCACGACGAGATCCGGCCCGCCCTCCTCCTCGACCGCCTCCTTCGCGGACGGGCGCGCCGCCGGCCCTGACCCCGGCGTCGGCGCGCCGAGCCGCTCGCGCACCGCACGCACCACGCCGGGCAGCACCTCGAGGAAGCGGTCGACGTCCCCCGCCTCCGTCCCCGCCGGCAGCGAGACCCGCACGTTCCCCTCGGAGAGCACGCCCATCGCCTTGAGCACATGGCTCGGAGTCAGTGTGCTGGCCGTGCACGAGGACCCCGAGGACACGGAGAAGCCCTCCCGGTCCAGTTCGTGCAGCAGGGCCTCGCCGTCCACGTAGAGGCAGGAGAAGGTCACCACGTTCGGCAGCCGCAGTTCGGGGTGCCCCACCACCTCGACGTCCGGGACGAGTTCGGGCACCGCGGCACGGATGCGGCCGACAAGGGCGGACAGCCGCGCCGCTTCCGCCGCGGCCTCGGCGCGCACCGCCCGCAGGGAGGCGGCCGCGGCGACGATCGCGGGGAGGTTCTCGAAGCCGGGCGCGCGGCCCGACTCCCGTTCGTCCGCGGGTCCCTGGGACGCGAAGCGGGTTCCCTTGCGGACCGCCAGCAGACCCACCCCGGACGGCCCGCCCCACTTGTGGGCGCTCGCCGCCAGCAGCGACCAGCTCCCCGGCACCGCTCCCCAGCCCAGCGACTGGGCGGCGTCGACCAGCAGCGGCACACCCGCCGCCTGGCACAGCTCCGCGACCTCCTCGACCGGCTGCACCGTGCCGACTTCGTGGTTGGCGGACTGCAGGCAGGCCAGCGCGGTGTCCTCGCGCAGCGCCGCGCCGAAGGCGCCCGCGTCGACCAGTCCGGTGCGGTCGGTGCCGACCTGCGTGACGTCGGCGTCCTCTCCGCCCTGCGCGTGGTTCACCGTGTACGACGCCGCGTGCAGCACGCAGGAGTGCTCGACGGCGGAGACGACCACATGCCGGCCCACCCGGCGCCGGCCGGCGAGCGCCCCGGCCACTCCCGCGTGGACGGCACGTGTACCCGAAGGAGTGAAAACGAGTTCGTCCGGACGGCACCCGACGGCGTCCGCGGCGGCCTCCCGGGCGGCGTCGAGCAGCAGCCGCGCGCGGCGCCCCTCGCGGTAGAGCCGGGAGGGGTCGGCCCACCCTTCGTCGAGGGCGGCGAGGAGGGCCTGCCTGGCGACGGGATGCAGCGGTGCGGCGGACGCGGCGTCGAAGTAGGGCACGTGGTGAACGCTACGCCCCGGTGCCCCGGCGAGCGTCTGGGGACCAGTCAAAAGCCCCCGAAACGGGGCCCTCCGCAGGTGCGGAGCGGTGCCCGACACCCCTTCGGGGGCCGCCCCGGCGCGTTGGCCCCCCTCCCCGCGCGCCCCAAAATCGAGTCCAGTAGGGTTTGGTCCGCATAAACATCCACACCACTGCCCGCGCCAGGGCGACCGACCAGCACAGGCCGGGCATCCGGACGCGTGGGCGAGACTCTCGGGAAGGCGCTACGTGAGTCCCTACGGCTCCGACCGCTCGTCGCGGCGCCCGATGCGGCGGATTCTGCCGCAGGCGCTGGCCGCGGGCCTGGTCCTTGCGACCGCCACCGGTTGCACATACGAGGACTTCCCCCGCCTCGGCATGCCCAGCCCCGTCACGGAGCAGGCACCGCGAATCCTGTCCCTCTGGCAGGGCTCCTGGGCCGCCGCGTTGGCGGTCGGCGTGCTCGTGTGGGGTCTGATCATCTGGAGCATCTTCTTCCACCGGCGCAGCCGCACGAAGGTGGAGGTCCCGCCCCAGGTCCGCTACAACATGCCGATCGAGGCGCTCTTCACCACGGTCCCGCTCGTCATCATCTCGGTGCTCTTCTACTTCACCGCCCGGGACGAGTCCAAGCTGCTGGAGACCTCGGCGCGCCCCGACCACGTCGTCAACGTGGTCGGCTTCCAGTGGAGCTGGGCCTTCAACTACGTCGAGGACGTGGACGGCAACCCGTCGACGCCGGCGGCCGGCACGGTGCCCGCGGAGCTGTCCTCGATCCCCGCGAAGAAGCTGGACGCCCCCGCGGGCGCCGACGGCGTCTACGACTACGGCACGCCGGCGACGCGGAACCCGGACACCGGCAACCCGGGCCCCACGCTGTGGCTCCCCAAGGGCGAGTCGGTCAGGTTCGTCCTCACCTCGCGTGACGTCATCCACTCCTTCTGGGTGGTCCCCTTCCTGATGAAGATGGACGTCATCCCCGGCCACACCAACGTCTTCCAGGTGACCCCCAGCAAGGAGGGCACCTTCGTCGGCAAGTGCGCCGAGCTGTGCGGCGTGGACCACTCCCGGATGCTCTTCAACGTCAAGGTCGTCTCCCCCGAGGAGTACAGGCAGCACCTGAAGGACCTGGCGGACAAGGGCCAGACCGGTTACGTCCCGGCAGGCATTGCCACCACGGGCAACGCCAAGAACGCGGAGACCAAGACCCAGTGAGCATTCTCAACGAACCCCACGGTGCGGCCGCCGCGCACGGCGACGTGTACGCGGACGAGCTGCCGGTCCGCACCAAGCAGCCCGGCAACGTCGTCGTCAAGTGGCTGACCACCACCGACCACAAGACGATCGGCACGCTCTACCTGGCGACGTCGTTCTTCTTCTTCCTCATCGGTGGCGTGATGGCGCTCGTCATGCGCGCCGAACTCGCCCGCCCCGGCACGCAGGTGGTGTCGAACGAGCAGTTCAACCAGCTCTTCACGATGCACGGCACCGTGATGCTGCTGATGTTCGCGACCCCGCTCTTCGCCGGCTTCGCGAACTGGATCATGCCGCTCCAGATCGGCGCGCCCGACGTCGCCTTCCCGCGGCTGAACATGTTCGCCTACTGGCTCTACCTGTTCGGCTCGCTGATCGCCGTCGCCGGCTTCCTCACCCCGCAGGGCGCCGCCGACTTCGGCTGGTTCGCCTACTCCCCGCTGACCGACGCGGTCCGCTCCCCGGGCATCGGCGGCGACCTGTGGATCATGGGTCTGGCGTTCTCCGGTTTCGGTACGATCCTCGGCTCGGTCAACTTCATCACCACGATCATCTGCATGCGCGCTCCCGGCATGACGATGTTCCGTATGCCGATCTTCACCTGGAACGTGCTGCTCACCGGTGTGCTGGTGCTCTTCGCCTTCCCGGTGCTGGCCGCCGCGCTGCTGGCCCTGGAGGCCGACCGCAAGTTCGGCGCGCATGTGTTCGACGCCGCCAACGGCGGCGCCTTGCTCTGGCAACACCTCTTCTGGTTCTTCGGGCACCCAGAGGTGTACATCATCGCGCTGCCGTTCTTCGGCATCATCAGTGAGGTCATCCCGGTCTTCTCCCGGAAGCCGATGTTCGGCTACGTCAGCCTCATCGCGGCGACGATCTCCATCGCCGGCCTCTCGGCGACGGTGTGGGCCCACCACATGTACGTCACCGGTGGTGTGCTGCTGCCGTTCTTCTCCTTCATGACCTTCCTGATCGCGGTGCCGACCGGTGTGAAGTTCTTCAACTGGATCGGCACGATGTGGAAGGGCTCACTGAGCTTCGAGACACCGATGCTCTGGGCGATCGGCTTCCTGATCACCTTCACCTTCGGTGGTCTGACCGGTGTCATCCTGGCCTCGCCGCCGCTGGACTTCCACGTCTCGGACTCCTACTTCGTGGTGGCGCACTTCCACTACGTCGTCTTCGGAACGGTCGTCTTCGCGATGTTCTCCGGCTTCCACTTCTGGTGGCCGAAGTTCACCGGCAAGATGCTCGACGAGCGCCTCGGCAAGATCACCTTCTGGACGCTGTTCATCGGCTTCCACGGCACCTTCCTCGTCCAGCACTGGCTGGGCGCCGAGGGCATGCCCCGCCGCTACGCGGACTACCTGAACGCGGACGGCTTCACCACGCTGAACACCATCTCGACCATCAGCTCCTTCCTGCTGGGCCTGTCGATCCTGCCGTTCATCTACAACGTGTGGAAGACGGCGAAGTACGGCAAGCAGGTCGAGGTCGACGACCCGTGGGGCTACGGCCGCTCGTTGGAGTGGGCGACCTCCTGCCCGCCGCCGCGGCACAACTTCCTCACGCTGCCGCGCATCCGGTCCGAATCCCCGGCGTTCGACCTCCACCACCCGGAGATCGCCGCCCTGGACCAGCTGGAGAACGTCGGCGCGGCCCCGGCCGTCTCCGGCGGCGACGAGAAGGAGAGCGGCAAGTGAAGTTCCAGGGCAAGCTCTTCCTGTGGCTGTCCGTCTTCTTCCTGGGCATGGCCATCGTGTACGGCCTGTGGTCCAGGGAGCCGGTCGGCACCACGGCGCTCTTCCTCTCCTTCGGCCTCGCCGTGATGGTCGGCTTCTACCTGGCCTTCACCGCCCGGCGCGCCGACACCGGCGCCCAGGACCGCGAGGACGCGGACGTCGCGGACGACTCCGGCGAGCTGGGCTTCTTCAGCCCGCACAGCTGGCAGCCGCTGCTGCTGGCCTTCGGTGGCGCCCTGGCCTTCCTGGGCATCATCTTCGGCTGGTGGCTGATCTACTTCTCGTCCCCCTTCATCCTCGTCGGCCTGTGGGGCTGGGTCTTCGAGTACTACAGGGGTGAGAACCGCACCCAGTGAGCGCCCCGCGTCCACGTACCGCACGGCGACGGCCCGGAACCCCGGCAGGGGTCCGGGCCGTCGCCCGTTCGTACGCGCTCGACGGGCGCCGGAGATCGCCGGTGCTTAGCGTGGTGACCATGGGTCACTTTTCTCCGCGCCGCATGGCGACCGCGATCGTCGCAGTGACACTCTCCGCGCCGCTGGCCTCCTGTACGGGCAGCGGCGACCCCCTCGCCAACGCCCCCTACGACGCGGTCGGCCAGGTCGTGTGGACCGGGGGAGTCACCGGGTCGAAGAAGGCCGACCCCAAGAAGCCGCTGGAGATCACCGTCAAGGGTGAAGGCAACCGCATCACCGATGTGACGGCCTCCGACGGCTCGGGACGCTATGTGGGCGGGCGGCTGTCCGCGGACGGCAAGCGCTGGCGCAGCACGTCGAAGCTCTCCGGCGCGACCCACTACGTCGTGAAGGTGACCACCGAGGACGCGAAGGGCCGTCAGGGACGCAAGACGCTCACCGTCGACACCACCGGGACCAAACGCCACCTGAAGGTCACCTTCGGCCCGGAAAGCGGCACCTACGGCGTCGGCCAGCCCATCACGGCCGAGCTGAGCACCGCCGTCAAGGACACCCTCAGCCGGAGCGTGGTCGAGCGCAACCTGCACGTCAACGCCTCGCCGGCGGCCGACGAGGGCGCCTGGTACTGGGTCGACGACAAGACCCTGCACTACCGCCCGCGCACCTACTGGCCCGCGAACGCCCGCATCGAGGTGCGCAGCACCCTGGACGACGTGCACATCAAGGGCTCGCTCTACGGGGCCGATGTCAAGCCGCTGACCCTGCGCACCGGCGACCGCATCGAGGCCGTCACCGACGCCGCCGCGCACACCATGACCTTCAAGCGCAACGGCAAGCTCGTCCGCACCATCCCGGTGACGACCGGCAAGCCCGGCTTCTCCACCCGCAACGGCATCAAGGTGGTGCTGGGGCAGGAGGCCAACGTGCGGATGCGCAGCGAGACCGTCGGCATCGCCTCCGGCAGCTCCGAGTCCTACGACCTGCCCGTCCAGTGGGCCACCCGCGTCACCTGGAGCGGGGAGTACGTGCACGCGGCGCCGTGGTCGGTGGGCTCGCAGGGGATCGCCAACGTCAGCCACGGCTGCGTCGGCATGAGCACCGAGAACGCCCGCTGGTTCTTCGACAACGTGCGCGTCGGCGACGTGGTGTCGGTCGTCAACAGCCTGGGCGAGGACATGCCCGCCTTCGGCAACGGCTTCGGCGACTGGAACCTGTCCTGGAGCGAGTGGCGCAAGGGAAGCGCGACGGGAACGCGCAAGGGCGCCGACCCGGCCGTGGCCGACCGTACCGACGCCCCTGAGGCCCGACTGCGGCCCGAGATGTGACGCTACGCGTCGACGGCCAGCCGCTGCCGCAGCAGCCCCGTCAGAGCCTCGCTCAGCTCGACCGGGTCGACCGGGTGGCTCACCGCCGCGTCGGCCCGGCTCCAACTGGCCAGCCAGGCGTCCTGGGGACGCCCGATGAGCACCAGCACCGGCGGGCAGCGGAAGATCTCGTCCTTGACCTGACGGCACACACCCATGCCGCCGGCGGGGACGGCCTCGCCGTCGAACACGCAGGCGTCGACGCCGCCGTGCTCCAGCGCGCTGAGGACGGCCGGGAGGGTCGCGCACTCCTGGTACTCGACCGGCGGCAGGTCGCTCGCCGGGCGGCGGCCGACGGCCAGACGGACCTGTTCCCGGGTGTTCCTGTCGTCGCTGTAGACCAGCACCGTCGCGGTCGTCTGCATCCGTGCCTCCTCGCCCTCGTGGAGTCGCCTGCCTGTGGCCGAACCTTACTCCCGAGCAAGGGGCTTCGAGGAGGGTTAGCTCCTTCGAGCGACGCCCTTCCCTACCTCAAGGGCCTTGACACACCGAATGGCACCCCCCGGAGTGAGCGCGGGATAAGCGACCGACATAATGTCGGGCGTGGCGACAGCAACAGCAGTAGAAACCGGGCACGCGCACCCGTCGGTCAACCGGCCGAACCTCACCAGCGTCGGAACCATCATCTGGCTGAGTTCCGAGCTGATGTTCTTCGCGGCCCTCTTCGCGATGTACTTCACCCTTCGCTCGGTGACGGGTGCCGAGTACTGGAAGGCGCACGCCGACTTCCTGGACATCCCGTTCTCGGCGACGAACACCACGATCCTCGTGCTCTCCTCCTTCACCTGCCAGATGGGTGTCTTCGCCGCGGAGCGCGGCGATGTGAAGAAGCTGCGCTCGTGGTTCGTCGTGACCTTCGTCATGGGCGCGGTCTTCATCGGCGGTCAGATCTTCGAGTACACCAACCTGGTCAAGGAGCACGGGCTCTCGCTCTCCTCCGACCCCTACGGTTCGGTGTTCTACCTGACCACCGGCTTCCACGGTCTGCACGTGACGGGTGGTCTCATCGCCTTCCTGCTGGTCCTGGGACGGACCTACGCGGCACGGCGGTTCACCCACGAGCAGGCCACCGCGGCCATCGTCGTGTCCTACTACTGGCACTTCGTCGATGTCGTCTGGATCGGCCTCTTCGCCACGATCTACCTGATCAAGTAGTCGGACGCACGCGCGAGACGCGCACACGGCCACGACATCCAGAACCATCGACGCAAGAGATCCTGACACCGGGGTAATCCGTGAAAAAGCTCTCCGCACGACGGCGCCACCCGCTGGCGGCGCTTGTCGTCCTACTTGTCGCGCTCACGGCCATCGGGGGGCTGTACGCCGCGCTCGCGCCGGCGCCCAAGGCGCAGGCCGACGACAGCTCCCAGTCCCTCGCCATCGAAGAGGGCAAGAAGCTGTACGCCGTGGGCTGCTCCAGCTGCCACGGTACGTCGGGGCAGGGCAGCAGTGACGGCCCGAGCCTCGTCGGCGTCGGCTCCGCGGCCGTGGACTTCCAGGTCGGCACCGGCCGCATGCCGGCCCAGCAGCCCGGCGCCCAGGTGCCGCGCAAGAAGGTCATCTACACCCAGAAGCAGATCGACCAGCTCGCGGCGTACATCGCCTCGCTGGGCCCCGGCCCGGTCGCGCCCGACGAGGAGCAGTTCGACCCGTCCGGCGCCGACGCCGCGCGCGGCGGGGAGCTGTTCCGCACCAACTGCGCCCAGTGCCACAACTACCAGGGCAAGGGCGGCGCGCTGACGAACGGCAAGTACGCGCCCACCCTCGACGGCGTGAGCAACAAGCACCTGTTCGAGGCCATGCTCACCGGCCCGCAGAACATGCCGTCCTTCCCCGACACCACGATGCCGGAGGAGAACAAGCGGGAGATCATCGCGTACCTCAACGCCGTCAACGGCGAGGGATCGCCGAGCCCCGGCGGTATGTCGCTGGGCAGCCTCGGCCCGGTCACCGAGGGTCTCTTCGGTTGGATCTTCGGCCTCGGGGCCCTGATCGCCTGTGCCATTTGGCTCGCGGCCCACACCACCAAGGCGAAGAAGTCATGAGTCAGGACATGTCAGAAGAGAACCTGCCGGCCAGGCCGGCACACGAGGGCGGCGGCCAGGTCGCGACCGCGGACAACCCGTTCGCGGACCCGGGCCTGCCGGCCCACCAGCCGCGTCGCCAGGACATCGACGAGAAGGCCGCGAAGTCTTCGGAGCGCACGGTCGCGCTCCTGTTCACGGTGTCGATGCTCGCCACGCTGGCCTTCATCGCGAGCTTCGTCGTCATCCCGATCGACAAGATCGTCTACATCTGGCCGCTGGGTCACATCAGCGCGCTGAACTTCGCGTTGGGCATGACCCTCGGCGTCTCGCTGTTCGCCATCGGCGCCGGCGCGGTCCACTGGGCCCGCACGCTGATGTCCGACGTCGAGGTCGCCGACGACCGTCACCCGATCGAGGCGAGCCCCGAGGTCAAGGCCAAGGTCATGGCCGACTTCGCCACCGGCGCCGGCGAGAGCCAGTTCGGGCGCCGCAAGCTGATCCGCAACACCATGCTCGGCGCGCTGACCCTCGTGCCGCTCTCCGGGGTGTTCCTGCTGCGCGACCTCGGCCCGCTGCCGGAGGACAAGCTGCGCCACACGCTGTGGTCCAAGGGCCGGCTGCTGATCAACCAGAACACCAACAAGCCGCTGCGTCCCGAGGACGTGGCCGTCGGCTCGCTGACCTTCGCCGTGCCCGAGGGCCTGGAGGAGGAGCAGCACGACTACCAGGAGCAGCTCGCCAAGGCGGCCCTGATGATCGTCCGCATCGAGCCGGACGACATCAAGGACAAGAAGTCCCGCGAGTGGGCGCACCAGGGCATCCTGGCGTTCTCCAAGATCTGCACCCACGTCGGCTGCCCGATCAGCCTCTACGAGCAGCAGACGCACCACGTGCTCTGCCCGTGCCACCAGTCGACGTTCGACCTGTCCGACGGTGCCCGGGTGATCTTCGGCCCCGCCGGTCACGCGCTGCCGCAGCTGCAGATCAGCGTGAACGGCGAGGGTTACCTCGAGGCGCTGGGCGACTTCGAAGAGCCCGTGGGCCCTGCCTTTTGGGAGCGTGGATGAGCACCAACACGAGCGCGAGCGCGAAGCCGCGCGGCAAGGCGCCCGCCGGCGAACGCGTCGCCGACTGGGCCGACGGCCGGCTGGGCATCTACAGCCTCGCCAAGGCCAACCTGCGGAAGATCTTCCCGGACCACTGGTCCTTCATGCTGGGCGAGATCTCCCTCTACAGCTTCATCATCGTCATCCTGACCGGTGTCTACCTGACGCTGTTCTTCCACCCGGCGATGAACGAGGTCGTCTACGACGGCTCCTATGCGCCGCTGCAGGGCATCACGATGTCCGAGGCGTACGCGTCGACCCTGCACATCAGCTTCGACGTGCGCGGCGGTCTGCTCGTCCGGCAGATCCACCACTGGGCGGCCATCGTCTTCGTGGCCGCGATGCTCGTGCACATGATGCGCATCTTCTTCACCGGTGCGTTCCGCAAGCCGCGCGAGATCAACTGGGTCTTCGGCTTCCTGCTGCTGTTCCTCGGCATGTTCGACGGCTTCATGGGCTACTCGCTGCCGGACGACCTGCTGTCGGGCACGGGTATCCGCTTCATGGAGGGCGCCGTGCTCTCCGTGCCCATCGTGGGCACGTACCTGTCGTTCTTCCTGTTCGGCGGTGAGTTCCCCGGCACCGACATCGTGCCGCGGTTCTACACGATCCACGTGCTGCTGATCCCGGGCATCATGGCGGGCCTGCTGGTGGCCCACCTGATCCTGGTCTTCTACCACAAGCACACCCAGTTCCCCGGCCCCGGCAAGTCGGAGAAGAACGTCGTCGGCATGCCGCTGTTCCCGGTCTACACGGCCAAGGCGGGCGGCTTCTTCTTCATCGTCTTCGGCGTCATCGCGGCCATCTCCGCGCTGGTGTCCGTGAACCCGGTCTGGGCGTACGGCCCGTACCGGCCGGACCAGGTGTCCACCGACGCCCAGCCCGACTGGTACATGGGCTTCTCCGAGGGCCTGATCCGCATCATGCCGGGCTGGGAGATCGACTTCCTGGGCCACACGCTCGTGCTGGGCGTGTTCATCCCGCTGATGGTCTTCCCGCTGGTCCTGGGCTTCATGGGCGTCTACCCGTTCCTGGAGTCCTGGGTCACCGGTGACAAGCGCGAGCACCACCTGCTCGACCGCCCGCGCAACCGTCCCGTCCGCACGGGCATCGGCGCCGCCTGGATCAGCCTCTACCTGATCCTGCTCGTCGGTGGCGGCAACGACCTGTTCGCGACCCGCTTCCACCTGTCGATCAACGCGATCACCTGGGTGGTCCGGATCTCGTTCTTCGTGCTGCCGGTGCTGGTCTTCTTCATCACCAAGCGGATCTGCCTGGGTCTGCAGCGGCGCGACCGCGACAAGGTGCTGCACGGTCGCGAGACCGGCATCATCAAGCGGCTCCCGCACGGTGAGTTCATCGAGATCCACGAGCCGCTGGAGCAGGGCGCGCTGTTCAAGCTCACCCAGCACGAGCAGCCCAAGCCGCTCGACATCGGTCCCGAGGTGGACGAGAACGGCGTGGAGAAGAAGGTCGGTCCCACGGCGAAGCTCCGCGCGAAGCTGTCCCGCGGCTACTACGGCGAGGGGACGCAGATCCCCAAGGCCACGGTCGAGGAGTACGAGGAGATCACGAGCGGCCACGGTCACCACTGATCACTGAAGCTGTGCCACCGGGCAGGGTCCCGTCCATCCGATGGACGGGGCCCTTTCCCGTTCCCCCCGCGCCGATAGGCTGGAGCCGAAGGTGTCCCGCCGTACGTCAGACCCCATGGAGTGGACCATGAGCGTTGTGAACCCCGCCGGAGGCGCATCAGTGGCGGGCGGCTCCTGGCCCGACGTCCTGAACGCGCTGCTGAACGGCCGCGACCTGACGGCCGCGGAGGCGGCGTGGGCGATGGACCGGATCATGAGCGGCGAGGCCTCGGACGCGCAGGTAGCCGGCTTCATGGTGGCCCTGCGGGCCAAGGGGGAGACCGTCGAGGAGGTCACCGGCCTCGTCGAGTCGATGTACGCGCACGCCCAGCCGCTGCACATCCCCGGCCCGGCCGTGGACATCGTCGGCACGGGCGGCGACCGTGCCAGGACGGTGAACATCTCCACGATGTCCGCCATCGTCGTCGCCGGCACGGGTGCCAAGGTCGTCAAGCACGGCAACCGGGCGGCCAGCAGCGCCAGTGGCGCCTCCGACGTCCTGGAGAAGCTCGGCATCAACCTCGGCCTGCCCACCGACCGGGTGGCGGAGGTCGCCGAGGACACCGGGATCACCTTCTGCTTCGCCGCGAAGTTCCACCCCGCGATGCGGTTCGCCGCCCCGGCCCGCCGCGACCTGGGCGTCCCCACCTCGTTCAACATCCTGGGCCCGCTGACCAACCCGGCGCGCGTGGGCGCCTCCGCCGTGGGGTGCTTCGACACCAGGATGGCCGGCCTGATCGCGGGCGTGCTGGCCCGCCGCGGCTCCTCCGCACTGGTCTTCCGGGGCGACGACGGTTTGGACGAGCTCACCGTCACGGCCACGTCCCAGGTGTGGGTGGTGCGAGACGGGAAGGTCGAGCAGGAGTCCTTCGACCCGCGCGACGTCGGCATGGAACTGGTGCCGATCGAGGCGCTGCGGGGCGCGGACGCCGCCTACAACGCCGACGTCGCCCGGCGGCTGCTGGCAGGTGAGACCGGCCCGGTCCGCGACGCCGTGCTGCTCAACTCGGCCGCCGCGCTGGTGGCGCTGGAGAGTGCGGACGGTCCGCTGACCGAGCGGATCGCGGCCGGTGTCGTCCGGGCGGCCGAGTCGATCGACTCGGGCGCGGCCGCCCGCACGCTCGAGCGCTGGGCTGCGGCGACGCACGCGTAGGGGGCGGCCGCGGCGAGCACTCGACCCGCCTCTCCCCGTTCATCCGGACACGTCCGGGGGTGCTGATCCGTGCAGAACGGCGCCGGCATCGGTGACGAATGCGTCGCAGGCTGCTTGAGCTGCGCTGCCACGCTGGAGCATGTCCGCTCTGTCGTCAGTCCGGATGATCACGCTGGTGAGCTCCAGCACCACGCAGGCCTGATCGCCGAGTCGCCGACCTGGGCCCGGCGGCCTCGTCGAGGTGAGCGAGGAGGTCACGGGCCAGGCGCGTGACGGCGTAGAAAGCGGTCCCGGGATGCGCCGGGCGGGGGCGGGGCCGGGTCACCGCACGCCGCCGTTCTGCCGCCGCGCACACCGTACGGGGCTGTCTCCCGGCCGGATGCGCCCTGCGGGCGCCGGGGCGTCCCCGGGGCCCGTGCGGGCCGTCCGCACAGCGCATGCGCGTGCGGAGCACGTCCGGGATGCGGACCGAGGGTTGCGGCGTCCTGCCCGTGTGGCATCATGCTGCGCAGGTCACGAGTGACAGCGAAACGGCCCCGGCCCGCTGTCCGGCAACCCTCCTTCCGTGGCGGGGTGCCCCGGGTGATGACCAGGCCGCAGGCAGCGAGGTCTGCGGCAAGCGCGGTCAGAGGAGTTCCTCCATGAGCATGCGAATGCGCTAGGGCCTGCAGGGCCCCCAGCCGCCTCCCCTCCCTCCCCGGGCGTGCGCCGCCCGCTGTGCCGAGGGCTGTTCCGTCACCACTGACGTCGACTCACTTCACCCTGTTCACAGGAGACTTCGCCATGTCCCTCAGCGCTGCCCTGCCCTCGTCCGTCCACGCCCCGCTGCCCGTCCTGGGGCGCGAGGTCCTCGTGCCGCTCGTGACCGGGGGTGAAGTGCCCTACGCCGCCCTCGACTACGCGGCGAGCGCCCCCGCGCTGCAGCGGGTCTGGGACGACGTGGCGGCCTACGCGCCCTACTACGGCAGCGTGCACCGCGGGGCCGGGCACCTCTCGCAGCTGTCGACGGACCTGTTCGAGCAGAGCCGGGCGACGGTCGCGGAGTTCCTCGGCTGCCGTCCCGGCGACCAGGTGGTCTTCACCCGTTCGACCACCGACTCACTGAATCTGCTGGCCGCCGCCGTGCCGGCGGGCACGAACGTCTTCGTCTTCGAGACCGAGCACCACGCGTCCCTGCTGCCGTGGCGGAACGCCGAGGTCACCTACCTGGGCGCTCCCCGTACCCCCGGGGAGGCCGTGGCGACGCTGCGGCGGGCCCTGGCCGCCGGGGTGGCGGACGGGCCCGCCCTGGTGTGTGTGACCGGGGCGTCCAACGTGACCGGCGAGATTTGGCCGGTCCGGGAACTGGCGGCGGCGGCCCACGCCCATGGCGCCCGCATCGTGCTGGACGCGGCGCAACTCGCCCCGCACCACCCGGTGGACATCGCCGACCTCGACGTGGACTGGGTGGCGTTCTCCGGGCACAAGCTCTACGCGCCGTTCGGCTCCGGAGTGCTCGCCGGCCGCGCCGACTGGCTGACCGAGGCCGAGCCCTACCTGGCCGGCGGCGGCGCCTCGCGCCGGGTGGCCCGGCGCACGGACGGCGGGGTGGACGTCGACTGGCACACCACCGTGGCCCGGCACGAGGCCGGCTCGCCCAACGTGATCGGCGCCTACGCGATCGCCTCGGCGTGCCGGGCCCTGACGGAGGCCGGCTTCGACCGGCTGGTCGAGCGGGAGCAGGCCCTGCTCGCCCGGGTGCGCGCCGGACTGGCCCAGGTGCCCGAGGTGAAGGTGCTCTCGCTCTTCGGCGACGACGCCCCGCGGGTCGGCGTCGTCTCCTTCGTCGTCGAGGGCTGGAACAGCTCCAACTTCGCGGCGGCGCTCTCCGCGGAGTACGGGATCGGCGTCCGCGACGGCCTCTTCTGCGCGCATCCCCTGGTGCGCACGCTGCTCGGAGCGGGCGGCGGCGAGCCGGGCGAGTGCGGGGCACCCGAGGCCGCTCCCGGCGACCCCGCGCTCAACGCCATCCGCGTCTCCTTCGGCGTGGGCACCCCCGACGAGCATGTGGAACGCTTCGTCGACGCGGTGCGGGAGCTCGTGGCGGAGGGCGCCAAGTGGCGTTACCGCACCGAGGGCGGCCGCTGCGTGCCCGAACGGGACCGGGGCTGAGCCGCCCGGCCGGGCTCCGCCTGCGGCGCCGCGCCGGCTACGCGTCCAGGCCGATGGCGAAGGCGGTCTCGAGGTCGTGCTGGGAGTAGGTGCGGAAGGCCACGTGCGTGTCCGTGGCCTCGACGCCGGGGATCTTGCTGATCCGGCCCGGGATGACGTCCGCGAGTTCGTCGTGCCGGGCCACCCGCACCATGGCGACCAGGTCGTACGTCCCGGTGACGGAGTAGACCTCGCTGACGCTGTCGAGCGCGGCGATGGACTCCGCGATCTCGGGGATACGGTCGACGCTGGTCTTGATGAGCACGATCGCGGTGATCACGGCTGGAGGTCTCCTCGGGTCGCCCTGGCTGCGGGCTCAAGCTTAGGCGTTGCGCGGTAGCAGACCCACGCGCACAGGAAGCCGAAGACGAAGCCGGTGATGTGGGCGAGGTAGGCCACCCCAGGACCCGTCTGCTGGATCGCGCCGGCGAGCCACTGCAGGACGAACCAGAAGATCAGCACCATCCAGGCGGGGAAGCGCAGCGGCAGGAAGAAGAGGAAGGGGAAGACGCTGGTCACCCGGGCCTTGGGGTAGAGGCAGAGGTAGGCGCCGAGCACCCCGGAGATCGCCCCGGACGCGCCGACCAGGGTCTGGGTGGAGGAGGCGTGCCCGAGCGCGTAGCCGTACGTCGCCAGGTAGCCGGCGGCGAGGTAGAAGAGCAGGAAGCGGACGCGGCCCATGCGGTTCTCGACGTTGTCGCCGAAGACCCAGAGGAAGAGCATGTTGCCGAGCAGGTGGACCCAACCGCCGTGCACGAACAGCGCGGTGAGCACCGACCCGAACGGCGGGGCGGCGAAGGACCGCAGCGAAGGGCAGCCGGTCGGCATCGGCACCTCGGCCAGGGGGATCCGGCCGTGCCAGAGCTCGGTGGGGATGACTCCCCAGCGGGCGAGGTACTCGGCCTGGGCGCACAGGAGGTCGTGGCCCGTGCCGTACACGAGGTTGAGTCCGGAGAACGGGCTGATGAGGAAGACCACCCCGCACAGCGCCATCAGTGCGTACGTCACCACGGGTGTGCGAGGGCCTGGGTTCTTGTCGTACACCGGGATGAGCATGGACCGATCATGACGGAACGGGTGTAACGGTCGCGGGGAGCCTCGCCGCAGCGCGCGGGACCACCTAGGCCGTAGGGTGACCGGAACGCATCTGCGCGACCCGAGGAGACGACCGATGCCGGTGCCCCTGCCGACCGCCACGACCCGCTGGCGTTGCACCCTGTGCGGCAACCTGACCCGGTTCGACGTCACCCGTTCCAGCAAGGTCGTCGAGTACATCCACCTGGACCTGGCGGGCGAGCCCACGGTCGAGGAGCGCGAGGTGGTCAGCGAGACCGTGGAATCGGTGCGCTGCCGCTGGTGCAACGCCGTGGACCAGGTCGAGCTGGTCGACCGCCCCGACGCGGCGGCGGCGACGCAGGCCTGAGCGCCGCCGGGGACAATGGAGGAAGGCGGCGCGGCCGGAGAGGTTGAAGGAGGCCGGGGAGGCGCCCACGGACTGGACGGGAGTGACGGGTGGACGGGACCGGCGGTAGCCCGGGCCGCGGCGACGAAAGTGCCGTGCCCGAGTCCTTGGCTGCGCCGGAGGCGTCCGCCCACGGCGAGTCGCTGGACCGTCCGCTGCCCGAGGGCGTACGGCACCGCGTGGTCGCCCTCGCGGCGGAGGCGTTCGGCGGGCTGACCCCGGCCGAGCTGCCCGCGGTGCTGCGCCCGTACGCCCGGTTCACGCCGAGCCGCCGCGCCAAGTTCGCCGCGACCGCGCTGGCCACGGCGCTGGAGGGCGATCCGGCCTTCCGGCAGCGGGTGGGCGCCCGGCTGCGCGAGTCCGAGCCGCAGCTGTGCGAGGTGCTGGACGCCGGCGCCCCGCCCCCGGCGGTCGACCCGCTGGACGTGGCGGCCGCCGCGTACCTGCTGCGTCCCGCGGGCTGGGCCAAGCTGGTGGCCGCGGCGGGCGAGGAGGCCCAGCGGGTCAGCGCCGAACGGGCGGGCGAGGAGGCGCAGCGCGAGCTGCGCCAACTGAAGGCGGAGCTGGACGAGGCCAGGGCCCAGGGCCGTACCGAGGCGCTGCGGCTGCGTACCGAGCTGGAGGCGGCCCGCAAGGAGGCCGAGTCGCTGCAGCGCAAGCTGCGCAGCGCGGCGAGCGACGTCAAGCGGGCCGAGGCCGCGCTGCGCAAAGTCGAGGCCGAACTGGACGAGACGCGCGCGGCCGCTGCCGCGGAGAAGGCGACGGCGGACGGCGAGGCGCGCCGGCTGAGGGCCCGGCTGGCCGAGGCCGAGCAGGCCGTGGAGTCCTCCCGGCGGGCGGCGCGGGAGGGCCGCAGCGCGGAGGAGATGCGTTTGCGGCTGCTGCTGGACACCGTGCTCGACGCCGCCTCAGGGCTGCGCCGGGAACTGGCGCTGCCGCCGCGCGACACCCTGGGCGCCCGCCCCGCGGACAGCGTGGACGCGGTGAAGCCGGGGGCGATCAGTCCGAAGGACATCGCGCGGCGCGCCCTGTCCGAGGACGACCCGGCGCTGCTGGACCAGTTGCTCGCGTTGCCCCAGTCCCATCTGGTGGTCGACGGCTACAACGTGACCAAGACGGGTTATCCGGCGCTGCCGTTGGAGAAGCAGCGGCTGCGGCTGCTGGGCGGCCTGGCGGTGCTGGCGGCGCAGAGCGGCTCCGAGGTCACCTGCGTCTTCGACGGGGCGGATCTGGACGCCCCGGTGCTGCTGGCGCCGCCGCGCGGGGTGCGGGTGCTGTTCAGCAAGTCCGGTGAGACGGCGGACGAGTTGATCCGCCGTCTGGTTCGGGCGGAACCTCCCGGTCGTCCGATTGTGGTGGTTTCCTCCGATCGCGAAGTTGCTGATGGTGTGGCCCGGGCCGGCGCCCGCCCGGTCGCGTCCAGGCTGCTGCTGAAGCGACTTGCCCGGGTGTGACCTGGAGCACATCCGTGGAGTGTGTGGGGCGCCGCCCGTGGACTCAGCGTCAACTTCTCATCACTGCATGTGCGATGTGCGTAAAGAAAACGCAGCCGAGCGACTTTTTTCCTTCAGGGATTTGATCCGATCACAAGATGGTCACTAGGGTCATGGCTCGAACCTCTGCCCAGTCGGTCATCCATCCCGGATGGCGGCGGAGGTCCCGCCGATCTGATGTGCCGCGCGTAGACGGGGGTCGCCGGCGCTCGGAGCCGGGGAACTCTGTTCCCGATGCAAGCGGCAGGCGGCTGGAGGAAGAAGGAGCTCGCCCGAGTGGCGTCCCACCGTCGTTCCAAGCAGGCCAGTCGCACACGTGTCACCGTGCTCACCGCGACCGCCGCAGCAGCCGTCGCCCTGTCCTCGCAGGCCGCCCAGGCCGCTCCCGCCAAGCCGTCCGTGAAGAGCGTCAAGGCCCAGGTCGACGCCCTCTACGAGCAGGCCGAGCAGGCGACCGAGAAGTTCAACGGCGCCAAGGAGAAGCAGGAGAAGCTCCAGAAGCAGGTCGAGAACCTGCAGGACGAGGTGGCCCGCGAGCAGTCCGAGCTCAACGACCTCCAGGACGACCTCGGCACCCTGGCCAGCGCCCAGTACCGCAGCGGCGGCATCGACCCGTCGCTGCAGCTCTTCCTCTCCTCCGACCCGGAGAGCTTCCTCGAGCAGGCGTCCGCTCTCGACCAGCTGAGCACCAAGCAGACCGAGGCGCTCAAGCAGATCGCGGAGAAGAAGCGCACCCTCAACCAGCAGAAGGCGGAGGCGGCGGGCAAGCTCGCCGAGCTCGACGAGACCCGCGCCGAACTGGGCAAGAAGAAGAAGGAAGTCCAGGCGAAGCTCGCCAAGGCGCGGCAGCTGCTCAACACGCTGACCGCAGCCCAGCGCGCGGCCCTGGCCGCAGCTGAGAACCGCGCCAACCGCGCCAGCCAGCGGGTGGACCTGGGCAACGACGCGCCGGCCTCGGGGCTGGCCGCCGCGGCTCTCGCCGCCGCCAGGACCAAGCTGGGCGCGCCCTACGTCTACGGCGCCACCGGCCCGAGCTCCTACGACTGCTCCGGCCTCACCTCCTGGGCCTACGCGCAGGCGGGAGCGTCCATACCGCGCACCTCCCAGTCCCAGGCCTACGCCGGCACGCGCCTGTCGATGAGCCAGCTCAAGCCGGGCGACCTCGTCATCTTCTACGGCGACCTGCACCACGTGGGCCTCTACGCGGGCAACGGCCAGGTGCTGCACGCGCCGCGCACCGGCACGGTCGTGCGTTTCGAGTCCATCAACAACATGCCGTTCCAGTTCGGCGTCCGCATCTGAGAACCGGCGGGGGCGGCGGCGCCCGTTGAACCTATCGGGTGATCGCGTACGGTGACGGTCCGGCGATGACCTGCGCAAGCGGGGCGCCGTCCGACCGCACGGAGGCACCAGGTCTTTGAACTGTCCGCGTCCGGCTGACTACTGTCAGCCGACGTGCCATCCCATCGACGCATCCCGCAGCCCGGCAGGGCCCCGCGCACCTCAAGGGCCACAGCCCTGACGGCGGCGGCCACCGCCGCCGCCGCGATGGCGGGCGCGGCCACCACCGCGCAGACGGCCGCCGCCGACCCGGCGGACCCCTCCGTCGACGTCGCGGCCCGCATCGACCACCTCTACACCCAGGCCGAGCGGGCCACCGAGCAGTTCAACGCCGCCCGCGAGAACACCCTGCGGCTGCGGCGCGAGGTCGAGGCGCTCCAGGACCGGGCCGCGCGCGGGCAGGAGCGGGTCAACCGGATCCGCGACGACCTCGGCACGCTGGCGGGGGCCCAGTACCGCGGCGGGGGAGTCGACCCCACCCTCGCCCTGCTGCTCTCGCCCGATCCCGCGAGCTATCTCGACCGGGCCGCCACCCTCGACCGGATCAGCAGCCGCGGCAACGCGCGCCTCGGCGAACTCCGCACCGCCCAGCGCTTCCTGGACCAGGAACGCTCCCGGGCCGCCGATCGCCTCGGCGAGCTCGAGCGAGCCCGCGCCGGCCTCACCGCCCGCAAGAAGGCCGTGCAACGCAAGCTGATGGCGGCCGCGCGCCTGGTCAACTCGCTGCCCCCCGAGGAACGGGCCCGGCTCGCGAGCCGCCTGCAGGACCGCGCCTCCCGCTCCGGTCGCACCATCGACATCCCCGACCTCGGTCCGCTGTCCGTACGCGCCGCGACGGCCGTCGCCGCCGCGCGCTCCGCCGTCGGCGCCCCCTACGTGTGGGGTGCCACCGGTCCCGGCTCCTTCGACTGCTCCGGGCTGATGGTCTGGGCGTACCGCCAGGCCGGTGTGGGCCTGCCCCGCACCTCCCAGGCCCAGCTGAACGCCGGACGGCACGTGCCGCTCAGCCAGGCCCGCCCCGGTGACCTCGTCCTCTACCGCGGCGACGCCAGCCACGTCGCCATGTACGTCGGCGGCGGCCGGGTCATCCACGCCCCCTACCCCGGTGCCCGGGTGCGCTACGACCCCGTGGCCATGCTTCCGATCTCGGCGGTGACCCGGCCCACATGACCGCCGCGGCCGGCCCCGTACGATCGGCGGCGTGGCCCCTTTCCGCTCGACGACCCGCGCCGTGGCCGCCGCGCTGTGCGGCGCGGCGGTGCTTCTCGCGGGCTGCGGGCCCGCGGGCGGAGGAGCGGCGGAGCACGAGCCCCCTGGTGACCGGGTCGTCCGGGGCCTGCTGGAGCGGCGGGCCGACGCGGTTCTGCGCCATGACGAGAAGGCGTACCTGGCCGATGTGACGCCGGCCCGGCGGGCCGCCGAGCGCCAGGTCTTCCGCAACCTGGGCGAGCTCCCGCTGGCCTCCTTCTCGTACCGGCTGCTCTCCACGCGGGGCGCCGACCCGGTGACCGCCCACGTTCGCTTGCGGTACCGCCTGGGGGGCTACGACAGCGCCCCGGCCACCGCCGACGAGTCCCTGCTGCTGCGCCCCGACGGCGGCGGCCACTGGCGCGTGGCCGGCGACGGCGACCCGGGCGGCCAGCTGTGGGAGCAGGGCGCCCTGAACGTCGTCCGCGGCAGCCGCAGCATCGTCCTCGGCACCGGCGACCGCGCGGAACTGGCCGGGTACGCCACCGACGCGGACCGGGCCGTCCCGCAGGTGCGGCGGGCCTGGGGCGAGAAGGGCTGGACCGGGCGGGTGGTGCTCGAAGTCCCCTCCTCCCTGCGGCAGATGGGGCAGCTGCTCAAAGTGCCCGCGCGGACCTACGCGGACGTCGCGGCCGTCACCACCGGAGAGGCGGGCGGCAACGGCACCGCGCCCGCCGGGCGCGTCATCGTCAACCCCGAGGCCTTCGCCGGGCTGTCGCCCTTCGGCCGGCAGGTCGTGCTCACCCACGAGACCACCCACGTCGCCACGCGTGCCGCGACGACCTCCCGCACCCCGATGTGGCTCTCCGAGGGCTTCGCCGACTGGGTCGCGTACCGGGACTCCGGCCGGCCGGCCACGGCCCTGGCGCCCGAGTTGCGCCGTGACGTCACGGCCGCGGGCCCGCCCCGGCGCCTTCCCGCCGACGCCGACTTCGCACCCGGCGCGCCCGCGCAGGCCCAGGCATACGAGGGCGCCTGGCTGGCCTGCCGGTTCATCGCCGACACATGGGGCGCCGACCGGCTGGTCGAGCTGTACCGTTCCGGTGCGGATCCGCGGCGCACGCTCGGTATCGGCGAGGACGCCCTCACCGCACGCTGGCGGGCCTGCGTCCAGGAGGAGTTGGGATGAGCGGCACGGACGGGGACTTCACGCCGGAGGAGTCGGCGCGCGGCAGGGCCCTGCGCCGCGCCCAACTGCCCTTCCTGCTCGGCAGCCGTCTCGCCGGGCTCACGCTGCTGCTGGCACTCGGGCTGACCCCCGCGGGCGCCGCCCTCACCGGGCTGTTCGGCGACGTGTGGGCGCTGCGCGTGGCGGCCGGCGGTCTGCTGCTGGCGCTGCTCCAGCAGGCCGTCACCCTGCCCTTCTCCGCCCGGGTCCGCGTCATCCGGCGCCGCTACGGACTCGTCACGCAGGGCTGGGGCGGTTGGGCCGTCGACGTGCTGCGGGGGCTGCTCGTCTCCGTCCCGCTCACGCTGGCCGCGCTGTACGGCTACTACGCGCTCGGCTGGGCCTGGGCGGTGCTGGGCGCGGTGTGCGCGGCCGTCGTGCTGTCCTGGCTCGCCCCGGTCCTGCTGGAACCGCTCTTCAACCGATTCCGGCCGATGGAGGACGGGCCCCTGCGCGCGGCCCTGCTGGCGCTGGCCGAACGGGACCGGATCCCCGTACGGGAGGTGCTGGTCGCCGACGCGAGCCGGCGGACGACCGCGCTCAACGCGTACGTCTCCGGCTTCGGGCGCACCCGGCGGATCGTCGTCTACGACACACTGCTCGGCACGGCCCCGCCGGAGGAGGTCGAACTCGTCGTCGCCCATGAGCTGGGGCACGTCAAGCACCGCGACGTGCTGCGTGGAACCCTGCTCGGCGCCCTGGGCGCGGGAGCGGGGGTCGGCCTGCTGTCCGCGGCCATGGCCGCCTCCCCCTACGGCACCGGCGACCCGCGCGGCCTGTTCCTGCTCGCCGCGCTGGCCGCGCTGCTGTCGGCGTGCGCCGGGCCGGCCGGCTGCGCCGTGAGCCGGCGCGCGGAACGGAGGGCGGACCGGCACGCCCTGGAGTTGACCGGGGACGCCGACCGGTTCATCGCCATGCAGCGCCGGCTCACCGTCACGAATGTCTCCGACCCCGACCCGCCGCGCCTCCTGCACAGGATGCTCGGCACGCATCCCACCGCCGTCCAGCGCATCGCGGCGGCCCGTGCGTTCGCCGCCGCGAAGGGGTGACGGCGCGGCCGGTTCCGGTCCGCGCGGCGCCGCAGCCGGCGTCGTGCCGTACACCCGTCCTGCGGGCGTGTCCCGCCGGTTTGGCCGCCCGCGCCGCGGGCCGCCAAACCGGTGTCCAGGGGCGCGCGTTGTCCGGGAAAGCCCTCGGCGTCGGGTACGGCTCCGCGTACGTCTCGCCGGGCGTGGGGCCGTCTCCTGGGCGGCCTCAGTGGCTGAGCTCCGCGAGGGTCTCCGTGAGCCAGTCGCGTTCCGCGCTTCCCCTGGCGCGGGCGATGCGCAGCATGCCCTGCCGGAAGGGGTCGGCCGTGTCCTCGGCGCGCGGGTGCCGGCCGCGGTCGAAGAAGCCGGCTGCGGCGGTCCGCAGGAACTCCAGGCGGCGCCGCAGCACCGCGGCCTGCGCCGCGGTGTCGGGCAGGTGCCTCAGGAAGGCCAGGAGGACGAAGAAGCGCGTGGCGTCGGTGATCTCGATCGGCTTGGGGTCGCGGAGGCGGGCGAGCAGTCGCGTGCGCCCGGCGTCGGTGAGCGAGAGCACGCGGCGCGGCGCGGCGCCGGTCCCCGGTTCGGTGTGCTGGCTGACCAGTCCGGCAGCGGCGAGGCGGCTGATGGCCGGGTAGAGCGCGCCGTCGCTCACCGGGCGGACGTGGCCGTTGAGTGCGGTGATGCGCTCCTTGAGCTCGTAGCCGTGCAGGGATTCCTCGTAGAGGAAGCCCAGGATCGCGAGCTCCAGCACCGTTCGACACCTTTCCGGCCGTGTGTTCCGACATGTCGGCTGGGGCCCATGATGCTACCCCTGAACGGTGTATATCGAATCGAGGTAGGGCACTCGAGGCGAGGCGCCCGAGGTCTCCGGTACCGCCCCCGCCGTCTCGCGCCCTTCGGGCGCACGGATGCGGGCTGCGGACGGGGAGGGTGGGCCTGTTGTCGACGGCGGTGTGCGGGTGGGCTCGTGGCCCGGGTTCAGAGGTCGTGCTGAGAGTGCTTGGCAGGTAGCGGTGGGGGCTTGATCCTGGCGGACGTTCGCCGGCTGTCAGCGACCACTCCCGCGACGCTGTACGGGGCAGTGCTACGCGACACTCGTCCTGCGGAATGGTTCGAGCAGGTCCAGGCCGCGGAACAGCGCCGAGATCGGGCTGCGTCCATCGCGTTGGCACGCGCCAGATCGCGGCCCGCTTCCGCTCGTCGTCGAGTGGTGCACCGTAGGGCTTCTGATCGCGGTATTGCGCCCGAAAGGCGCGAGACGGCGGGACGGCCGGGCCGCTGCCGGCACGACGCTCCGGGGGCCGAACGGGGGTCCGCCGGCCCGGCGACGCACGGTGGCACATCCGGGTCCCCTCCGCATCCGCATCCCTCAGCCCAGCCGCCCCGCGCCCCGGTCCCTAGCGGGCCAGCAGCTCCTCCGCGTCCTTACCGGGCTCCGGCAGAGGCGCCGCGGGTGCCGTGCGCGTCCGCTCCGGCAGCCGGGCGGTGGCGACCCACAACCGGCGGCACGCGACGAGCGAGGCGGCGACCAGCAGGCCGTTGCGGAGCAGCAGCAGCGTGATGCCGAGATCGGTGCTGCCGACGACGTCGCCGAAGCGCATCGGGAACTCGTACACGGTGAGCACGGTCGCCGCGAGGATCAGCGCCGAGGGCAGCGCCATCACGCTGGCCCGCAGCGTGAGGCAGACGGCCGCGAGACCGATCAGCCAGATCATGTACTGCGGGCTGATCACCCGGCTGGTCGTGGTGAAGAGCAGCACCGCGGTGAACGCCGCGTCGAAGGACGTCTGCGGGCCGTACGTCCTCGCCCGCAGCCGCCACAGCAGCAGCCAGGCGAAGGCGGCGACGGTCAGCCCGAGCGCGATGTTGCTCACCAGGCCCACATACGGCCCGAGGAACTCCATGGAGCCGTAGTTGAGCAGCACCTGCCCCTGCCAGCCGTGGTGCCGGGCGATGTGGAAGACGAGGGCGCCCAGGGACTCCACCTCGGTGCCCCGCTCGCCCTGGAAGCGCAGGAAGGCGAAAGCCCCCGGCATCCACAGCCAGAAGCCCAGGGCGAGGAGCCCCGCCCCGGCCGCGGCCGCCGTCCAGACCCGGCGGACGCGGACCCCGGCGAGCAGCAGCACCGGCCAGACCTTGAGCATCGCGCCGAAGGCGATCAGCGCGCCCGCGACCCTGGGCCGGCGCACCGTCGCCAGCAGCGCGGCCACGGCGACGGCGGTGACCATGACGTCGTAGCGCGCGTACGCGGTGGGCCCCAGCAGCGGCACGCCCAGCACCCACACGTAGGCGCCGGCGACCCGCCGCCCCTTTCCGCGCGAACCGCGCAGCAGCAGCGCGAAGGCGACCAGGTCGGCGGCGCAGGCCAGCCAGAAGAAGGCGGTCGCGTAGTCGAGGAACGGCAGCATCCCGGGCGCCAGCACCGCGAGGGCCGCGGCGGGCGGGTACTGCCAGGTGACGTCCTGGTGGGGGAAGGTCCCGCTCCGCAGGACCTCGTACCAGCCGTGGTAGATCACCGACACGTCGGTGGTCACGTCCAACGGCGACAAGGTGAGCACCTTGAAGACGTAGAGCAGCAGGACGACCCGGGTGGCCACCCAGGCGAGGACCGGCCCGACCGGGAGCCGCTTGCCGCTGTCGCCTGCCATGTCCACCTCGTCGAATCGGTACTGCTGTGATGATGCATGATGCCGGTCTCACCTGGGGACGGGCGTGTGGAGCTGAGACGCGCGGGGGCCGCGGCCGGTTGCCGCGGACCGCACCGGATACCCTCGGCGGCGTATGGACAAGACCCTGATCGTCACCAACGACTTCCCGCCACGCCCCGGTGGCATCCAGGCGTTCGTGCACAGCATGGCGCTGCGGCTCGACCCCGGCCGGGTGGTGGTGTACGCGTCGACCTGGCGGGACGGCTCCGAAGTCGCCGCGTTCGACGCCGAGCAGCCCTTCCCGGTCGTACGTGATCGTACGACGATGCTGTTGCCCACCCCGAGGGTGACCCGGCGGGCCGCCGCGCTGCTGCGCGAACACGGCTGCACATCGGTGTGGTTCGGGGCGGCCGCCCCGCTGGGGCTGATGGCGCCCGCGCTGCGGCGTGCCGGGGCGCGCCGGCTGGTGGCGACGACCCACGGGCACGAGGCGGGATGGGCGCAGCTGCCCGCGAGCCGCGCGCTGCTGCGGCGGATCGGCGAGGGCACCGACACGATCACCTATCTGGGCGAGTACACCCGGTCCCGGATCGCCCGGGCGCTGACGCCCCAGGCCGCCGCGCGCATGGTGCAGCTGCCGCCGGGCGTGGACGAGAAGGTCTTCCACCCGGCGTCCGGCGGCGCGGCGGTGCGCGCCCGGCTGGGGCTCACCGACCGGCCGGTCGTCGTCTGCGTGTCCCGCCTGGTGCCGCGCAAGGGACAGGACACCCTGATCGAGGCGATGCCGAGGATCCTGGCCGGTCGGCCGGACGCCGTCCTGCTGGTCGTGGGCGGCGGCCCGTACGAGGACGACCTGCGGCGGCTCGCCGAGCGGACGGGGGTGGCGGAGTCGGTGCGGTTCACCGGGGCCGTGCCCTGGGAGGAACTGCCCGCGCACTTCGGCGCCGGCGACGTCTTCGCCATGCCGTGCCGCACGCGCCGCGGCGGGCTGGACGTCGAGGGGCTCGGCATCGTCTACCTGGAGGCGTCGGCCACCGGACTGCCGGTCGTGGCGGGCGACTCCGGAGGCGCGCCGGACGCGGTGCTGGACGGCGAGACCGGCTGGGTGGTGCGCGGTGGGGAGCCCGCGGAGGCCGCCGAGCGGATCCTGGCGCTGCTGGGCGACGCGGAGCTGCGGCGCCGGATGGGCGAACGTGGGCGCACGTGGGTGGAGGAGGCCTGGCGCTGGGACCTGCTCGCCGAGCGGCTGAAGACGCTTCTGTGAGGGGCGCCCCGTCCTGGGGGCGGTGATCGCGCACCCGGCCCTCCCGGCGGCCCCGCGAAACGCCGGTGGCCGCCCTCCG
Organism: Actinacidiphila sp. bgisy167; assembly: GCF_057707665.1. Taxonomy (NCBI): domain Bacteria; kingdom Bacillati; phylum Actinomycetota; class Actinomycetes; order Kitasatosporales; family Streptomycetaceae; genus Actinacidiphila; species Actinacidiphila sp. bgisy167. The sequence goes on from NZ_JBYIQP010000008.1 coordinate 132,011, forward strand.
CACGAGGCGTACGGCGGCCACCCCCGTCACCGAGGCGTACGGCGACCGAGGAGGGTGTGTGCCCTCGCCGGGACTCAGCTCTCTTGACATCCTCCCGGGCTTAAAGGCCC
>NZ_JBYIQP010000080.1:0-32902 GCF_057707665.1 Actinacidiphila sp. bgisy167
ATACTCCCGCTGCGTCGCACGGCCACGGAGGTCATCTGCGAGGTGGAGGACCATGATCCACGCATCCCGGAGATTCCCGCACTTCCGGCTTCGGCACCGTTCACTCCGACCGACGAGCACCGCGGCGCCGGACTCACGGCGCTGTGCGCGCTGCTGTCGGAGCGTGGACGCGGCCTGCACATCGTTCACGAACTGAGCAATGGAGCGTGGGGGTTCCACAGAGGGAAAAGAACCAAGTCAGCGTGGGTGGCGCTCCCGACGACCCTGCTCCGTTGATCTCGGCGCGTGTCCCTCGCATGAGTGACACGCGCCGGACAGTGAGCGGAATTCACCCCTCCTGATGCGATTGGTCGGCGTTATGCCGGGTAACTCCAGCCGCGTATGACAACCGAGAGTGTTCATGCAGGTGTGAAAGGTGACGGAAGGTGGGGGACGGTGGGGATCCGACGAGGACGCGGCGCGATCCTGACAGGTGCGGTGCTCGCAGGAACGCTGCTGGCCGGCTGCGCCGACAGTCCCTCAGGCGCCAGGCCTCTACCGGAGGGAACTCGTGCGACAGCGACTTCTCCGACAACGGCCACGAAGTCGGCGGCGGCCCTTGAGGCCTACCGGGCTATGTGGAAGGACGCCGAGGCAGCTGCTCTGACCGCGGATCCGAAGCATCCCCGGCTTGACGACCACGCCGAAGCGGGCGCGCTTGCGCTGCTGGAGCACGTCATGAGCGGGGCGCACGAGGCGGGTGTGACGATCAAGGGATCGGTGGTCGTCGACCCTCACGTGACCAAGTCGAGCCGGACCAAGGTGGAGCTGCGCGATTGCATCGACGGCTCTCACTGGGTCCAGGCGAAACCGGGAAGCTCGGCCAGCACTGGAGGCGGCGGCCATCGGCTTGCTGAGGCCACCGTGACCCGTACGTCCGACGGGCAGTGGAGGGTGTCCGACCTCTACTGGGAGGACGTGGGCACATGCTTGGAGTAGCGCGTCTACCGACAGTTCCGCAGATGCTGCTCGTCGCTGCCGTAGTGCTCTGCCTGCTGGGCCCGCTGTCTACCACCAGCCGCGCGGACGAGGGCGACGAGGGACTGAACTTCGGTACTGGAGTGAAGTGTCGGCCGGGCCGGTGTGGTGTGGGCGCGCGGAGCAAAGCCCGTGCGTCGCGTCCGGTGCGGCCGGGAAAACCGATGTCGCGGCGGGCGGCACTGCCGAGCGGCAGAGGCCCGGCAGGGCCGCCGACGGCCAAGTCGACTGGGTGGGACTTCGACCTGGGTGACGGTATGGGGATCCTGCCCCGCTTCGACGCGGAGACCCCCAAGCCAAGGAAGAACAGCCAGGCACCGAAGCCGGATCCGGAAGCACTGGCGCAGCAAGCCGTACGAGAGCTGGTGCTGCCGGAACCGGTGATCCGGACAAGCCCCGATGAGGACTGGGTTCAGGTCGTGCACGTGCCGACCTGGATGTGGGTGGAGAAGGGCGGTTGGAAGAAGGTCACGACGACTGCATCGGTGCCGGGTGTCACGGTGACGGCTGTGGCCCGCCCGCGGCAGGCGGTGTGGTCGACAGGGGACGGGGCGTCGGTGGTGTGCCGGGGTCCCGGGACGCCGTATTCGTCGCGGTTTCGGGCAGAGGCGTCGTCTCCGGATTGCGGTCACATCTATCAACGGGCGTCGCCACCGGGTGGGGCGTATCGGGTGTCGGTGCGGGTGGTGTGGGACGTGGAGTGGCGGGGCGGCGGCCGGTCGGGTGTGGTGCCGGGGTTGACGACGCGGGCTTCGCGGCGGCTGGTCGTGGATGAGGTGCAGGCCGTCGTGACGCGCTGACGGCTGTAAGTGTCCGTCCCGGGGGCGGGCGTTGATCGGGTAAGTCTCTGTGATGCGAGGTGGATTGTGGGTACCTCCTTGTCTTTTTCGGCTCGTGCGGGTGCCGGTGGGCAGGTTCCGCGGACGCGGGGAGCGGGGCCGGGGGCGAAGCCGCCGGTGACGGGCGCCCGTCGGCGCCAACTGGGCTGGGTGTGGGCTGGTCTGGGGGCGGTGGTCGTCTCTGCGGTCGGGTTCACGTTGGTCGCGCAGGTGGTGGGGGAGCGGGACGAGGTGCTGGTCCTGGCCCGTGATGTGCCGGTCGGTCATGTGCTGGCGCCGGGTGATCTGCGGGTGGTGGAGGTGGCGGCGGAGACCGGGGTGGTCCGGGTCGCGGAGCGCGGGTCGGTGCTGGGGCATCGGGTGCGGGTTCCGCTGGTGGCGGGGTCGCTGCTGGCGCCGGGGCAGGTGGGGCGCAGCGCAGGGTTTCCGCCGTCGGGGTTCTCGCAGGTGCCGTTGGCCGTGGAGGCCGGGGGTGTGCCGCCGGAGTTGTCGCGTGGCCAGCGGGTCGCGGTGTTCGCCGGACCGTCGGGGGACGGCCTGGCTGCGGAGGGGGCCGAGGGGAGTGTGCCGTCGCCGGTGGTGGGGACAGTGGCGGGGGTGCGGGCTGCGGAGTCTGCCGGTGGCCCGCAGGTGGTGACGGTGCTGGTGGAGACCGGTGCTGCGGGGCGTGCGGCGAGGCTGGAGCATCCGCGGGTCGTGGTGCTGCCGGCGTCGGGGCGTGAGATCCCGTGAGGCGGCTGGTGGTGCTGGGGTCGGTCGCGGGCGCGCCGGGGGTGACGACGACCGCGCTGGCAGCGGCTGCGGCGTGGCCGCCGGACGCGGATGGCGGGGTGCGGCCGGTGGTGGTGGAGGGGGACCCGTCCGGTGGTGACGTGATGATGCGTTTCGGGTTGCCGACGACGCCGTCGCTGCTGGATGTTGCCGCGGTGGCGGGGCAGTCGTATCCGGGTTCGGTGTTGGCGGCGGTGCACGAGTTGCCGTTCGGGGTGCGGGTGGTGCCGGGGGTTCCGGGGCGTGGTCCGTGCCGGGAGGCGGTGCGGCTGCTGGCTGGCGGTATCGGGGTGTTGCGGGGCAGTGAGCGCGATCGGGACACGGTGCTGCTGGACGTCGGGCGCCTGACTGATGACGTGGAGCCGCTGCTTTCGGTGGCCGATCGGGTGGTGCTCGTGACGCGGGGCGGTGCGGAGGCGTTGGCCCATGTGCCTGCATGTGGGCTGGACGCCGCTGTCGGCGGGCGGCTGGTGCTGGTGGTGGTCGGGCCGTGCCCCTATCCGGCGCAGGAGATCGCGTCGACGCTCGGCGTCGAGCGGGTGCTGTTCCTGCCGTGGGACGCCAGGTGCGTGGCCGCGATGAGTGGTCCCCGGTCTGCTGCCGTGCGTACGGACGGGTTCCGGCCGCCGCGGTTGATGACCGCGGCGCGGCTGCTGGCCCGCCAGGTGGCCGGACCGGCGCCGGAGGACGAGGAGACCGGGACGCCGCACGCGGGTGCGGGCGGGCTGGTGAGCGTAGCGCGTGTGGAGGAGGACGGGGCATGAGTGTGAGTGGGCAGGTGGTGCCGCCTCAGGCTGGGCCTGGCGGTGGTGAGCGGGAGTTGGCGGGGGTGGTGCGGCAGCGGATCACGGCCCGGTTGGCGGCTTATGCCGGTGAGCGGGAGCGGGCCGGGTTGCCGGCGGAGGACGAGCCGGGGCGGCGGGCGACCGTAGAGCGGCTGCTGGCCGAGGAACTGGGGGTTCAGCGGCGCGAGGCCTTGGCCGCCGGGCGGGGCGTGCTGGATGCGGGGGCGGAGGAGCGGATCGCGCGCGCGGTGCGGGACGCGCTGCTAGGCACCGGTGGGCTGGAGCGGCTGCTGGCCGACGGGTCGTTGGAGAACATCTGCGTCAACGGCTGCGATGTGGTGTGGGTGAAGGACGCGGCGGGCCGGTGGCGCCAGGAGGAGCCGGTGGCCGGTTCGGATGAGGAGCTGGTGGAGCTGGTCCGCACCCTCGCCGCCCGCGCGGGCGGCGAGGAGCGGCGCTTCGACCGGGGGATGCCGCGGTTGAACCTGCAGATGCCCGACGGGTCGCGGTTGTTCGCGGTGATGGCGGTGACCGGCCGGGTGTCGCTGACGATCCGCCGCCACCGGTTCCCGGCCGCGTCCATGGCGGAGCTGGTGCGGCTGGGGGTGTGCGACGAACAGCTCGCCGGGTTTTTGCGGGCGCTGGTGCGGGCGCGGAAGAACATCGTCATCGGCGGCGGCACGAACGTCGGGAAGACCACGGTGCTGCGGGCCTTCGCCCACGAGATCCCCCCGGCGGAGCGGTTGGTGACGATCGAAGACACCTTCGAACTCGGCCTGGACACCGACGCGGTGGCGCACCCGAACGTGGTCGCGATGCAGGCGCGTGAGCCGAACATCGAAGGCCGGGGCGGGATCGATCAGGCGGAGCTGGTGCGGTGGGGGCTGCGCATGTCCCCGGACCGGGTGATCGTCGGCGAGATCCGCGGCCCTGAGGTGATCCCGATGTGCAACGCGATGTCGCAAGGCAACGACGGGTCACTCTCGACGATCCACGCCTCCACCTCGCGCGGGGTGTTCACGAAACTCGCCGCCTATGCGGCACAGGCACCGGAGCGGCTCACACTGGAAGCGACGAACCTGATGGTGGCCTCCGCGGTCCACTTCGTCGTCCACCTGGGCTGGGACGCCGGCGGGCGCAGGGCCGTGGACTCCGTCCGCGAGGTAGTCGACGCCGACGGGGCGCAGATCGTGTCCAACGAGGTCTACCGGCCCGGCCCCGACGGGCGGGCCGTGCCCGCCACACCCGTGCGCACCGAAACCCTGGCCGATCTGGTCGCGGCCGGACTCGACACCGAGAGCATCGGCCAGCCGGACACGCACGATACGGCCGGTGGCGGCCGGTGGTGGGGTGGTGCGGCATGACCACGCTGAAAGCGGCGATCACCGCAGTGGCGATGGTGTGCGGGGCCGTGTTCGGCTGCGGCCTGGTCGCGATCACCTACGGCGCTGTGCGCCGCACCGTCCACGCCCGCGACATCGGGGTGCGGCGGAGGCTGGCCGCACGGTTGCCTGTGGCCTGGACCGGCCGCCGGACCGCGGTCGCCGTGGTGGCGGGCACGGTCGTCGGCGCACTCACGGGGTGGCCGGTGGCGGCGGTGTTGACCGCGGTCGCCCTGCTCACCCTGCCCGGGCTGCTGGGTCCGGACCGCGAGGCGGCCCGTCGCACGGAGCGGATGGAGGCGCTGGCCCTGTGGACGGAGATGCTCCGCGACACCCTCTCCGCCGCGGCCGGCCTGGAGCAGGCAGTACTCGCCAGCGCCGACACCGCCCCGGCCGCCCTCGAACCCGAACTGCACCGCTTGGCCACCGCCGTCCGCAGCGGGCGTCCGCTGCCGGCGGCACTGCGTGGCTTCGCCCACGACGTCGACGACCCCCTGGCGGATGTGGTGGTGGCGGCGCTGGTGATGGCCGCCGAGCAGCAGGCCGCCCACCTTGCCCCGCTGCTGGGGGAACTCGCGGACTCGGTGCGAGAACAGGTCGCGATGCGGCAGCGCATCGACGCCGGACGCGCCAGCGTCCGCACCGGCATCCGCGTCACCGTCGCCGTCACCCTGGGCATGGCCGTCGGCCTGGTGGTCTTCAACCGCCCCTACCTCGACCCGTTCGACACCCTGACCGGACAAGCCCTGCTCGCCGTCATCGGCGCCCTGTTCGCGATCAGCTTCGCCTACCTGAGCATGATCGGCCGTATCGAGGAGCCGGTCCGCCTCCTTCCCCCCACCACCGAAGCGGGCACCGAACCGGGAGGTGTGCGGTGATCGTGATGCTGCTCGGCGCACTGTTCGGCGCCGGCGCGACCGGGCTTGTCTACGGGCTGCGCCCGCCCCGCCCGGCCCTCGCCGACGTCCTGGCCGCTCTCAACGCCCCCACCCCGCAACCCGACCCGCCGTCGGCCGCCGGGCGGGGTGAGGGGGAGTGGGCGACCCGCCTGGGCCGAGGCGCCGTACCCGCAGTGCGGGCCCTCGGCTTCCCCAACGCGTCCCTGCGCGCGGACCTGGCCGTCTGCGGCACCGACGAGGAACAGCACCTGGCCGGCAAGGCCGTCTGCGCCACCGCCGGACTCCTCACCCCCTGGACGGCAGCCCTCCTCCTGCGAGCGGGCGCCGGCATCCAGGCCGGGTGGTGGATGCCGCTGGCCGGCTCCCTCTCCCTGGCCGTGCTGCTGTTCTTCGCCCCAGACCTGGACCTGCGCCGCAAGGCCGCACGCCGCCGCCGCGAGATGCGCCACACCCTCAGCCTCGTCCTCGACCTGGCCGTCATCGCCCTCGCCGGCGGCGCCGGCGTCCAGCAGGCCCTCACCCAGGCCGTCGCCGCCCCCGCCGGCTGGGCCGGCACCCGGCTCCGGCACGCCCTGCACATCGCCGAGCTCACCCGGACCAGCCCCTGGTCCCACTTCGGCGACCTCGGACGGACCCTGGCCGTCTCCGACCTGACCGAACTCGCCGCCACCCTCACCCTGGCCGGCAGCGAAGGCGCCCGGATCCGCGGGTCGCTCACCGCCAAGGCGCGCGCCATGCGCCGCCGCCGCGTCGCCGAAGCCGACGGCGCCGCCCAGGCCGCCACTGAACGGATGTCGCTGCCCGTGGTCGGCCTGTTCGCCGCGTTCCTCCTCCTCATCGGCTACCCGGCCCTCGCCCACGTCATCGCCATGGGCTGAACACCCCGCCCCCGCGGGCATCCAGAACTGCGTCCGCTACCCGACTTCGAGAAATGAGCACTCCGCATGCCGCACTTCCAGACCCTGACCGCCTTGCTGCACGCACGCCTGGCCGACCTGCGCCGCCGCGCCCGCTCGGATGCCGGCTACACCACCGAGACCATGGTCGTCACCGCCCTGCTGGTGATCCTTGCGCTGACGGTCGTCGGCATCGTCGTCGCCAAGGTCACCGCCAAGGCGAACAGCATCGACCTGGGCTGACCGTGACCGCCGCACTCCTCGCGTTGCGCAGGCCGGTGGACGACGACCGCGGCTCCGCCACGACTCAACTGGTCCTCGTCCTCCCCGCACTGCTGCTGATCGCCTTGCTGACGGTGCAGTTCGCGCTGGCCTGGCACGCCCGGCACATCGCCCAGTTCGCCGCGGAGCGGGCCCTGGCCGCGGCCCGCGCCGAGGACGGCACCACGGCGGACGGCCAGGCCCGGGCGCGGCGCAGTCTTGCCGCGCTCGGCAGCCGCGTCCTGGCCTCCCCGACGGTGGCCGTCGAGCGGACCCGCGAGCAGACCACGGTGCGGGTCAGCGGCACCGTGATGCGGGTCCTGCCCGTGCCGGGACTGGTCCTGCACGCCTCCGGCACGGCCTCCGGACCCACCGAACGCCTCACCACCCCCACCGGAGACCGCCCATGACCACCCGAGCACGCCGCAGGCGCCGACGGGGGGATGACGGTTCGGCAGCGGTGGAGCTGGTCCTCGTCACCCCGCTACTGGTCCTGCTCCTCCTCGTCGTGGTGGCGCTCGGCCGGCTCGCCGACACCCGCCTGATCGTTGCCGACGCCGCCCACCAGGCCGCCCGCGCCGCGTCCTTGGCCCGCACCCCGAGCCAGGCCCGAGCCCAAGCCGAGCATGCCGCGGCCGTGGCCCTGCGCGAGGCCGGAGCCTCCTGCCAGAACCCGAGCGTGCGCCTGGCCACCGGCGGCCTCAAACCCGGGGGCACCGTGTCCGCCACGCTCACCTGCACCACCGACCTGGACCGGCTCGCCGGCACCGGCCTGCCCGGACACGTACGGCTGAGCGATACGGCCTTCTCCGTCGTCGACACCTACCGGAGCACACCATGACCGTACGCGCTCGGGACCGCATCGTGCTCCTACTGCGAACACAGATGCGCGCGGCGGCAGTCGATGACCGCGGGCAGGCCACGGCATTCGTCGTCGGCGTCCTGGCCGCGCTGTGGCTGTTCGCCGGCATCGTCGTCGACGGCGGCCTCGCCCTCGCCGCCAAGGCTCAAGCCCTGGACGTCGCCCAGGAAGCCGCCCGCACCGGAGCCCAGCAACTCGACATCGCCCGCCTCCGCTCTGCGGACGAGGTTCGGCTCCAGACCGCCCGGGCCGCAGCCGCCGCCCGCCACCACGTCGCCGCCACCGGCGACACCGGCACCGCCCACGTCCAGGCAGACGCCGTCACCGTTGAGGTCACGCACCGCCAGCCCACACAGATCCTGCAACTAGTCGGCCTGCGCACCCTCACCGTCCACGCCACCGGCACCGCCCACGCCCAGCGCACCACCCGCCCGTAAGAGCGTCCGCAACCGGCCCGAGGAGAGCGAAGGCCGCGATGAACCATCCTCCCCAGCTCCGCCGGCGCCTCGCCGCAGCCGCCACCGCGGCCGTCACCCTCACCGTCACCCTCACCGCGCTCGCCGGCATGCCGTACATCCTGTGGCAGGCCACCGGCATCCCCTGGCCCGAGCACGTCACCTCCCTCAGCGACGCCGCCACCCGCCTCACCCAGCCGATCAGCGACCCGCTCATAATCGACCTGCTCGCCCTCATCGGCTGGGCGTGCTGGGCCGCCTTCGCCTCCACCATCCTCCGCGAAACCGCCTGGTACGCCACCCACCTGCCGCGCCTGCTGCGCGACCGGCACGCTCACCACGAGCACGTCGCTTCCCTGAGCGTGAAGGGCTCCCTGGCCGCGCTGTGCATCGGCACCCTGGCCGTCGCTCTGCTCACCGTATGGCGGCCCCAGACCGCCACCGCCCAGCAACGTGTCCTCCCCGAACAGGCCCGGCCGCCGCTCGCCGCGACCGCACCCCAAAACCCCGTGCCCGCCCCAGCCCCCACGACGCGCCTGGCACCCGCGATTCTCGCCGCGACCGAGACGAGCCAGGCGAAGCCGATGGCCGAGCAGGCACAGGCCGTTCGGCACGTCGAGTACACGGTCGTCGCCGGCGACACCCTGTGGGACGTCGCCCACGCGCACATGGGCGACGCGCTCACCTGGCCCCGCATCTACGCGCTGAACAAGGACCGCGTCCAGGACGACGGATACCGCCTGACCGACCCGGACCTGATCCGACCCGGCTGGCGCCTGACCATCCCCGTCGCCCAGGCCGCAGAGCCTCCGGCGCCGCTTTCGAAACCCGCACAACCGACAAAGGAAGCGCCGCCCGCCTCACCCCCGAAGTCGGCGCCCTCGCCCGACAGCGGCGCAGACCATACGCCGTCACGGACCCACGCCCGGGAACAGGCCGCTCCCCGCGCGGCTCACGCCGTTGCAGCCTCGCCCTCGATCAGCCTCGGCGACGCCGGCCTGATCGGCATCACCGCCGCGGCCGGACTACTGGCCGCGCGCCGCTACTGGAACTGGCACCAGCGCCGCCGCCGCAACCCGAACCTGCAGGCAGAGCCACCCACCCTCAGCCACCACCTCGACCGGGCCGCCCAAGCTGCCCACGCCGCCACCCGGCCCCGCCCACCGCACGACCCCGACGCCCTGGTCACCCGCCGCACCCCGCCCCCACCACCCCAAGCTCCGGGCAGCGTCACCCTCGGCACCCGCGACGGCCACGAAGTGCCCCTCGAGGAACTGGCCGCTCCCGGCGGCTGCACCTGGACCGGCCCCGGCGCCGAAAACGCCGCCCGCGCCCTCCTCGTCGGCATCCTCACCGCCGCTGAACGCCGCCGTCCCCAGCCCCGGCACGTCCACGCCGTCGTCCCGGTAGACCTCGCCGACACCCTCCTTCCCGGACTCCCGGAGCAGTTCACCGCCCTCACCCAAGCCGCCGACCTGTCCCGCGCGATCCGCCGCGCCGAACAGCACCTGATCACCCAGGCCCGCGCCCGCGACGACCATGACATCGACCCCGGTAACCCCGACGCCCCGCCACAACCCGGTCCCGGCACCCTGGTGTTGCTCGCCACCCCCGACGCCGCCCACGCCGGGCAACTCCAAGCCCTCGCAGCCCGCAGCCGCCCCGACACGCTCATCGTCCTCACCCTCGCCGCGGCGCTGCCCGGCGCCGAGCCCTGGCACATCGCCGCCGACGGCACCACCACCCGCCTCCAAGGCCGCCCGCTCCGCCTGTTCCATCTCACCCTCGACGGTGGACGCGACTTCACCAACGTCCTGCTCACCGCCCACGGCGAACGCCCCCGCCTGCGCGCCTTGCCCGCCCCCCGCACCCGAACCGACCAGTCCGACCCCGACCCCGAGCACGACACACCGCCGTCGCCGGCTTCCCCGCCCGCCGCAGGCGGCAACACCCCACCCCCACCACCCCCGGCTTCACCGCCAGGGTCTGGGCCCGAAAGGACGGCAGCCGCAACCCTCCCTCAGGCCACCAGCGCGCTCCACCGCGCGCAGAGCAAGCCCGTGCGGCTGAACGTCCTGGGGACGATCACCCTCTATGCCCGCGGCCACACCGACCCCATCGGCACCAACCTCCGCAGCGAAGTCCGCGAATTCCTCGCCCTCCTCGCCGCCCACCCCACCGGACTCCTCGCCTCCGACATCGCCGACAAACTCCACCTCGAACCCGGCACCGACTCCAACGCCCTGAAAAACCTTCGCCGCGCCGTCCGCCGCGCACTACGCGCCGCCACCGGAATCACCGCACAAGAATTCATCCTCCTCCAAGGAGAACTCCACAAACTCCACCCCGACCTCGTGGAAACCGACCTCGCCGATTTCGCCCGAGCCCTGAAAAACGCCTTCGCGCCGGCCGGAAAGGACGCGACGCACGAAGAGACGCTGTCCGCCGTAAGTGATGCGCTGTCCCACTACCGAGGCCCGTTCGCACGCGGCAGCGACTACCTGTGGGCCGACACCCTGCGCGAACACCTCGCGACCCAGGCCACCGACGCCGTCCTCCGCGCAGCCCGTCACGCCGAACGCCCTGACGCCCCGCCCCGCGAACGTGACACCGCCCTGACTCTGCTCGAACACCTCGCCGCGATTCACCCCGACCACGAGCGCCTTGCCCAGCACGCCATCCGCCTCTACCAAGCGGTCGGCCGCCACGACGCCGCTCGGCACACCTTCACCCGCCTGCAACGCCACCTTGCCGAACTCGGCCTCGAACCCGAGCCGGCCACCTGCGCCCTCATTACCACCCGGACCGCGCACACCACCCGCAAGATCCGGTAAACCCCCAGCCCAACGGCCCTTCGAGCCGCCCCTGTCGGCGCGAAGGGCCGTTGGCGTTTGCCCCGTCGCATCCACCGTCGCTCCTGCGCCCGTTTCCGGGTACGTTCTTGGATGCGACACCCCCACCCGGACCGAAACCGCAGGCCACAGGCCCTACGGGCCACCCCCGGGCGAGGCCGACTGTATATCGGTGCAGCAACGCATCCCGATCCCCCAACACCGCCGGCCCGCCCCGCCTGCCCGCTGCACCTCGTCGTGTCCGCGTACGCAGTCGTCCCCTTCCGTCTCTGACGTCTACTCACGACTACGACCTGCCTCACATCACGTTGGCCGGCTGACCATCAGGGCAGGCATCGGCTGACCGTGCAACCGGCGCCCCGCCACGAGCTGGGGCGGCGCTACGCAGGCGTAGCCGTTGGTGCCGCCGTGTCCCGGCGGTGCCGTGTTCGGGCGGTGACCGTTCGCGCATGCATGCGAATCCCCGTACGCGGCGCGGCGGGTACGGGTGGGTAGGCGCCTGCGAACCGGTCGTGCCCGGCGGTAACCACGACGCCTTGCGTCGCGTCGCCGTAATTCCACCTCGAAATACGTCGTGAATTCCCGAGAATTCCAGTAATTCTCCCCCCCTGTCCCGCTTCAAGCCTCCCGCGTGCAGAGTCGGCCCCGATCTGCTGGCCACGTTGGCGGCGATCTGGAACGCCGCCCACCGCACCGGCGACCACGACACCCACGCCATGCTCGAGCACGCCCGCGCCTGGTGCCAGGTCCTCGGCACCGACCCGAACCGCCCTGTACCCCCACCCACCAGCACGGTGCGGGGCGGCGAACTCGCTGAAGCTGTCGGCACCGTCACCGGACAGGTTGCGACCGCCGAAACCGAACAGGCCACCACCCGCGCGAAAGCGACGGCGGCCCGCGCCGCGCGCGCCGCCCACGCCCGGAAGGCAGCCGCCACGGCCGCGAAGGTCTTCACCCCCGGCGCCCGCCCCTACAACCCCCACCCCGCCACCAGTACCGGACCGGTCCGGTCCCCGCTGGTGGGCACCCGCCTTCCCACCCGCGAAGAAAAGACCGGCGCCCGGCTGCTCGCCCGGGCCCTGCGGGCGGCCGCCTACCGCGAACCGGTTCTCACCGTTACCGCCGCCCAGGTTCCGCCCGGACGTCTCAACATGCGCCAAGCCCTGGCCCGTGACGCACAAATCGCAGCAGGCGCCACCCCCACCGCGACCCCCTTCACCCGCACCATCCACCGCGCCCAGCCCACCCCGCCCCTGCGCGTCGGCATCGCCGTCGACGTCTCCGGCTCTATGCGCGAAGCCACCGCCCCCATCGCCTCCGCTGCCTGGATCCTCGCCCAGGCCACCGCCCACACCGACCCCGACTCCCGCAGCGCCACCCTCGCCTACGACCACACCCTGACCGCCATCACCCACCCCGGCCGCGCCCCCGCCCGTGTCACCGAGTTCCGCGCGACGGGTTTCGGACACAGCCTCGCCGACGCCATCGACGCCCTCGAGGCGGGCGTCGACCTCACCCGACCCGGTGCAGGACGCCTGCTGGTCATCGCCTCCGACGGCTACTACCGCCGTACCGAGACCGCCCCCGCCACTGCCCGCATCGCCGCCCTCCGCGACGCCGGATGCGCGGTCCTGTGGCTCGCCTTCGCCCCCGACCCGCGCCCCCTCCCCGGCGTCACCCTCCTCGAACTCACCGACCCCGCCCAAGCCGTCACCGCCATCGCCCAGGCAGCCACCACCGCCCTCAGCACCACCTGAACCACACCGGCCGCCCCCCGCCCCCCGGCCGGGGGCGGCCCCCGCGGGACGAGCCCCGCACCAGAAACGGAGACCCCGACATGACCTCGCTCGCCGAACGCGCCCACGCCGCCGCCGTGTTCATCCAACGCACCGCCGCCACCCACCCCCACGGCCCGTACCGGGGCGCCGAACACGCCCGCATCGCCCTCCGCCTCGCCGCCATCCTCGGCCTCCCCCTCGACGACATCACCACCGAACCCGACTGGCTACGCCGCCGCACCACCCCCGGCGAACCGCTCCTGGCCACCGCCACCTGCCCCGACACCGGCCAGCGGTACGTGTTCCTGGCCCGCTTCCCGGTTTACGAAGCCGACCCTTTCGAACTTCTCGGCCCCTGCCCCCACTGCGCAGGCCAGGTCCCCCTCGCCTTCATCCGCCACCTCGCCGACCTCGGCACCCACCTCGCCTCCCCGGCCACCCACCCCAACGACCTCCCAGACACCTTCCCCACCGACGAAGGCCACGAGTACCCGACCTGCCCCTACGGCCCCTGAACTCAGCACCCTCGCGGGGCCCGCCGTCACCGGGCCCCGCGTTCCCCGCCCAAGAAGGAACCCGAGTCGGAACCCCACCGGAAGGACCCGCCTGATAACGACCAACAACAACCAGCGCCACCTCGCCCACCAAGTCCTCGAAGGCGCCTACACCCTCGCCTTCGCCGCCGCAGCCGGCGAACTCCTGGGCCGCGCACCCCAGGACGTAGCGGCGACAGCAAGCACCAGCCGGGGCCTGACCGCCCTCGCCCGCACGGTCGCCGAAGCCACCTCGTACCTCCTGGCCGCCAGCATCTCCGCACACTGCGGGAACGGCCTGCAGGTCCTGGACCGGCTGTCAACCTGGACCCGGACTGTTGTGCGACGCTGAAAATGCCGACGACCAAGGCATTCACGATGCCGACCGGCGTTAGCCCGAATGGGGCGCGGTCGTCGGCATGGTGTCGCGCGGATGGGCAGGTGTTCGCCCGTTCGAGGGAGCCGACACCGAGCCGACGGAACGCGGCACCACACCCATTGCCCCTCAAGGGCTCCGGTCTCCAGCTGCCGTTTGTCGGCAAGGTGCCGCCCCAAATACATCGGAAGGCCAACCGGGACCATTGGCATCCTCGGCGCCGGTTCCTGCCCGCGATATCGGCATCTCCAAGGCGCCCAACACCCAGACAGGCTTCCTCGCCGACGCCGCACAGCGCACCGCCCCCCACCCCGGAACCAGCTCGAGATGCCCGTCCCGCGCGACCCCGGACCGGCCACCAGCAACCCGTTCCGGGCCCGCCGCCCGGGACGCTGCTCCTGCGACTGTGGCAACGGCGGCTTCTGCGGCGGCTGCGGCCACGCAGGCTGCGCCGGAAACAACTGACCCGCAGCTGGCCCGAGGAACGGCTGCCCTGGCGCAGGCGACTCGGCCTCTCCGGCGTCGCACTTGGGGCGGTCAGCCGGGGCCGACTGCTCCGGACTGCCGGTCAGGACTTGCCCGTGGTCACGAGCGAAGCGCAGGGATCCGGTGAGGTGGCCGCGGCCGCCGGCGGGCCGGTCCTAACGCCAGTCGGGTACCAGGACCACCGCGCCGAGGGTGGCGATCTGGCGGGCCAGCGGTTGTCGGCGTACGGCTTGAAGTGGCTCTGGCAAGATTTTCGTAGCCGGAGCTCATCTTTGTAGGGCTGTTCGAAGGGTGTCAGTGGGGCAGGGCATGATCCGGTGAGTGAACTACACACGGTGGACTTCGGATCGCATGTTTGTCTCGTACTGCCAGTACTACCTGCAGGGCGACGACTTCCTCACTGTTTACGACGACGCCGACACGGTCGGGCGGATCTTTGAGGGCAATAGCCTGGCAGCTGGAGGCCCGGAACACCTCACGGTGTTCACTGGTACGCACACCGGCTGGATCCGCCTCACTACCGAGCAGCGCGCAGAGGAACCTCCTCCGCCCGGGCTGGAGTGGGAGACCGCAGTCGACGTGAGTATCTACAGCACAAGCGGAAACCTGCGACTGTTCCGGTGGGGTGGTGATGTGGAGGAGGAGGCGGGGAACTTCGCGAGCGCCGGCCAGGGCTGGTATCGCGTCCGCGTTCAGGCACGTGGACGAGATGGGGGCGAGGGGCATGAGGGCGACGACCCGGTTGAGGAGCATTCCTTGAGCGTGTGGCCGGCACCCCCGCAGCCCGATGTTGTCCACAGCGCCGACGATGCCTTCGCCCGCACTCACTATGACCCCGCCCGGCCCCCGGCAGAGCCCATCCAACCGTGAACGCGTTCACCTGAGAGGTCGTAAGTCCGCTTCTGGTAGCGGCCTCGTCCGGGCTGGGTGAGGAAGCCTTGGCGGGTGAGGCGTCCGAGACGGCTGCGGGTGATGTTGACGGATGCCTCGTCGGTGGGCATGCCGAGGAGTTCGTGCAGCTCACGGGCTCGGAACTCTTGGTCGGGGTGCTGGTTGAAGGCGTTCACGATGGCCTGGTAGGCGGTGTTCGTCTCGGGCGGTACGGGTTGGCCTCCAGCCGGTGCCAGTTCGGCGATGACCTGCCGGGTGGTGGCCAGGTCCGCGAGTCGAGCTTCGACCTCGGTTAGGGCGGCGGTCAAGTGCTGCATCTGTGCGCGCAGTTCACCGGCCCGGGCGGCGGTCTTGTCGTGCTGGGCCTGGAGGTCGGCCAGGAGCTCGATGACGTTCACGCGGCCAGCTCGAGGGTGTCGCGCCAGGCCGGACTCGGTGTGGTGAGGTGGCGGGCCATGTTCGCGATCGAGGCCCAGTAGACGCGCGAGGTGGAGGTGTCGGGCCGGTGGTCGTACTCACGGGCGAGGCGCCGGTGCAGCATCAATGTGCTGTTGACCTGCTCCACGATCCACCGCTTGGGCTGCGGGACGAAGCCTTTGCCCTGGTCAGCCGGGTTGCGGCGGACGACCTCGACGTCGATGTCCAGCAGGGCACCGTGGATGAGAACCTCGTCCTTGAAGCCTTGGTCCACCAGGGCTTCTCCAGGCGCATTCCGCACCGCTCGGCCGCCTGGTCGAGCAGGGCGGTGCCGGCGGCGTTGTCGTGGGCGGATGCGGCGAGCACGACGACGCCGATGATCAGCCCCAGAACGTCGACGGCCAGTCCCCGCTTGCGGCCCGACATCCTCTTGTTGGCGTCCAGTCCCGTCGTGGTCCTCGGAACGCCGGCGGCCGCGCGCACGGACTGGGTGTCGATGATCACGAGGGACGGGTCCTCTAATCGAGTCGGCCCGGACGAGGATCAGTACCACGATCGAGAGATCACGAACCAGGGAAGATCGGACTTAACGACCCCGCGCCCGCCACACCCACGGTGAAATGATCGGCGTCCGCGCTGCCCGCGGCAGTGCCGCGCTGCGGCCGTTGCCGCCGAGCCCGTATGTGGTCGCCGACCGGCATCTGCGGCACGTCGGCAAGGACTGCCTGCCTTCGACTCCAGCCTCTACTCGGTCCCGACCCGCAGGGTCCGCCATCGGCAGCTGGTGGAGATCCGCGCGTCCGCGGCTACTGTCACCCTGCACGCGACCGTCCCGGACAGCGAAGGCAGCAGCCTGCTGGCCGTCCACCCTCGCGCGATCGGACGCGGGGCGCGGATCGTCGACCCGACGCATTGGGACGCGCCCGAGTGGGGAGCGGAAAGTAGAAGGACTCACCGATCACGCGGTCGGTGAGTCCTTCTGCGCGGGGCGAGTCAGGGGGAGGAGACGAAGCCCTCCGACTGGTCGAGATGAAATGGAGAGCCGGAGCTCAGGGGAGTACACCCGTTGGCGCGGGCGGTGCGAATGCTGTCAGCAACGTCGGAAGGCAGGACAGGGTTGGCCTGTCTGCCGAACCAGTTGCTTGGGTGCGGCTGGTTGGTCGTGATCACCAGTGTGGTGCCGGGAGTCTCGGCGTGTTCGACCGCATAGGTTAGGGGCGACCAGACCAGTCCCTGGTCGTAGGTGGGCCTTCCACGAAGCCTCCATCGGTAGGTGATGCGGTCGACGGTGATGCGCCGCGACCCCTTCTTCACCAGTGCCATGCCCACGTCCTTTCTCAGGGCGACAGTAGTGAATGGCCACTGGCCATGTCCCACGGGTTTCCTGCGCCCGGGTTCAGCCTCTGCGCATCGGAATGACGTCAGGGCTTGCCGCCCCCGGGACTCCCGGGGGCCGGTTTGGTTCACTGCAAGAAGCCGGTGTGTGTCAGGCGCCGTTATTCTTCGGCGGGGTGAGCCGGTAGGTGCGGGGTCGGTCGGTGACCTGTTCGGCGATGCCTTGGGAGACGAGTTTGTCGAGGCAGTTGGCGATGGCTCCGGAGGATTTCTCGATAACGCGGCTGATGTGGGTGGCGGTGAACGCTTCGCCGGGGTGGGTGGTGAGGTGGTCGAGGACCAGCTGCCGCAGCGCTCCGGGGGCGAGGCGTTGCTTGCCGCCGGGGAGGGCGATGGGTACCGCCGGTGCCGCGGGCGGCTTCGGCTCTGCCTGTGGTGCGGGTGCGAACTCATCGCCGGAGTGTTCGCTGTCGTTCTGTCCGGCGGCCCCGTCGTCGTCCGGTTCGTTGTCCGCGGGTTCGGCGGGGGATGCCTCAGTCGTCAGGGCGTCCTCCTCCGGGCCGGTTTTTTCGATGGCGGCTTCTGCGGG
The DNA here is from genome assembly GCF_057707665.1 of Actinacidiphila sp. bgisy167. Lineage (NCBI taxonomy): Bacteria > Bacillati > Actinomycetota > Actinomycetes > Kitasatosporales > Streptomycetaceae > Actinacidiphila > Actinacidiphila sp. bgisy167. The sequence continues at coordinate 17,425 of NZ_JBYIQP010000080.1, forward strand.
TTCCGTGCCGGGGTCGGGGGTGTTGTGGTCGGTCGGGTTGCTGGTGTCGCCCGGGGTTGTGGTGCGCCAGCGGTCGGGGATGCGGCCGCCGCTGCTGCTGTAGCCGCCGGGGGTGCGGACGGCGAGTCCGCCTTGTTCGAGGGTGGCGAGGGCCTTGGAGGTAGTGGAGGTGGCCAGGCCGGAGGCGAGGGTGAGCTCGGTGACGGTCACGGTGACGTCGGCGTCGTGGCCGGTGAGGCCGGTGAGCTTGGCGTAGGCGGTGGCGGTCGCACCGGTGAGCCGGGTCGCCGCTTCACGTTCGGGGACGGCGTGCAGCGCGCGGGTGCTGCCGGTGTGCGTGTTGGACATGGGAGCCTCGATTGCGAGACGGAGCGGAGTGGTTGAGGTTCCCCGGCCGGGGTGCGGTCCCGTGTGGGGGCGGGGCCGCGGGTGCTTGCCGGGCGCGTGCGCATCGCGTTGTGTCCCGGGCGAGCGTGGCCATGACGCGGGCGGGGGCGTTCGCCGGTTCCGCGGCGTCGTCGGCCACGACCATGGACGCTCTGCTTGGGGGAGCAAGTCAAGCGGCTCGATCGGTTTCGAATCGGCGCGGTTCACCAGGGGTGTTGTGGCCGACCGGGACCGGCTGCATGCCGATCGGCGCCGTGGCACGGACCGGTTGGCCAGGTTCGGTGCCGCCGGGGGCTGTCAGTCGGTTGCAGGCGGGGTCCGGACGTTGTGCCGGGCGCGGAGCCGATCGTGGATCTGCTGGGCGCGGTGGGGGCCGATCCGCAGTTCGGTACGGAGCTTCCAGATGCTGACGGGTTTGCCGGTCGTGGCGCGGGATGCGTCGTCCAGGCCCACAGCTCGCGGCCACACGTCGCCGTCTGGCTGGCCGACGTCGATCTGCGCGTGCGCGCGGTGGTCGGTTGCGTCACCGGTGCGGGTTTCGTCGGGAACGGTGTCGGCTCCTTCGCGGGCGAGGGCCGGCGGTTGGTCTTGGAGGGCCGGTTCGGGGCCGTGAGCTGGGGGTTCGGTGGGGCCGATCGTGTCGCTGAGCGTGCTGATGGTACGCCGGTAGGCGGCGATCGTCTCGGTGAGAGCGATCAGGAGCAGGGCGGGGGTGAGGTGGAGGAGGACGGCTGCGGGGTCGGCGTGGTGGGGCCAGCCGATCTGCCGGTCGGGCCAGAGACTTTCCCAGGTGTTCATCAGGGCGGCGGTGCTTCCGGCACTCCAGCGCAGGGCGGTGGACCAGGCGGGTGGGCGGATGCCCCAGGAGGCCAGGCGTGCGTCGGCGAACAGAACCCCGGCCAGGGCGGTGGCAAGCATCGGGTCGAGGAGGGCCGCGATCGGCCAGGGAACTCCCCGACTGGTTGCGAATCGGGTGACGTTCACGGTGGTGAAGGCCAGGGCCATGACGCCGACGACACACAGGACGCGGGTCATGGTGCGCAGCAGGACGATGGCTTCGCGCGCGGCGATCTGCTGCTGTCTCATGGGCGATCGCCTCCGCGAGTATGCGCGGCGGTGGGGCGGGTGGCGCCTCGGTAGTCGGGGCCGTGGAGGCGGGCGGGGGCCTGGCGGACGACGGCTCCGGGGCGGGGTGCGTCGATGGCGTGGCCTCGGCCGGTGTAGAGGGCGACGTGGGTGATGGTGCGGGGGCTGGTGCCGTAGAAGAGGAGGTCTCCGGGGGCGAGGGCCGCGCCGCGGGGGAGGCGGGGGCCGGCGTCGTATTGGGTTTGGGCGGTGCGGGGGAGGGTGATGCTGGCGGCGCGATAGGCGGCTTTGGTGAGGCCGGAGCAGTCGAAGCCGCCTTCGGCGGGGCCGTCGCCTCCCCAGACGTACGGGGTGCCGAGCTGGGCGCGGGCGAAGGCGACCGCCCGCCCGGCCGCCAGGGTGGGCGCGGCCGCCGGTGGGAGGGTGGCGGCGTAGCGGTGGGCGGTGGCGAGAACCTGGTCGACGTAGGCCCCGGAGTGGTTGTAGTGCCAGACGGCGCGGCGCAGATTCCGGCCGTGCCGGGCGCCGTTCGCGCACAGCAGCCGGGCGGCGGCGTGGACGGCGTCGACCGGGTCCCACGGGGTGGGCGGGGTCCGTCCGCCGGGCGGGACCGGGTGCGCGTACGCGGCGAACGTGGCCGGGAGGAACTGCATCGGGCCGACGGCCCCGGCGCTGGAAATCATGGTGGGGTGACGGCCGTGGTCGGACTCGACCTTGCCGATGGCCGCGAGCACGGTCCAGGACAGGCCGGGGCATTCGAAGGCTGCACTTTGGTAGAGGGCCAGCATGCGCGGGGGGATGTCGGCGAGCGCTCGTCCGCTGGGGGCGGCCGCCAGGCCGCCTGCACCGGGCAGGACGGCGCCCAGGAGCGCCGCGGCGGTGAGGGCAGCGAAAAGGGGCAGGGCGAGGAGGGCGCAGCCAGCGCCGACGGCGGTCTTGGTGGCGGTCGAGGTCACGGTCCGGCCTGGGATGCGGGCGGCAGCGGTGGGACGGGGAGGGTGAGGGGGGTGTCGGCGTCGGTGGGGTCCAGGCCGGTGGCGGGGGTGAGGCCGGGACGGGCGGCGAGGTGGGCGAGGGCGGTGCGGCGGCTGTCGCCGGGTGGCAGGGGGCTCCACCACGGTCCGAGGGGGTCGGTGGTGGTGTAGTCGGCGGAGGCGGTGGCGATGGTCAGGCCGAGTTCGCGGGCGGTGCCGGCGAGGCGTTGGCGCAGGGTGCGGTCGCGGGAGGCGGTGCGGGTGTGGAGGAGGAGGGCGGGGCGGGTGCCGGTGGCGGCGGTGAAGGCGGCGTAGCCGGCCAGTTTGGCTTCGACGCGGGTGGCGGGTTCGGTGCCGGTGTCGTATTCGAGGAAGAACGGCAGCAGACGGCCGCCGGCGTGGAGGTGGGCGTAGGCGTCGGGGCGGATGATGTCGCCCCAGCGGCGGGCGCAGGAGCGTTCGGACAACCACAACGACAGCCCGGTGCCGGGGGTGGTGCGGGCTTGGGTGGCGAGGCGGGTGAGGAGGTCGTTGACGCCGAGGTCGTGGCCAAGGGTAGGGGAGTAGGCGATGCGGCCGGTGTGGCTGGGGCGCCAGCCGAGCCCGGCCAGGTCGCAGCCGGCGTGGGCGGCCAGCAGCGCAGCGCCGGCGGGGCCGAGGGTGTAGTGCTCGGGGGCGGAGCCAGTGGAGGTGAGGGGGCGGAAGGAGTCCAGGACGGCGTGCTGGTGCAGCGTGCGCAGGCGGCGTTGCGCGGAGCGCAGGGAGGTGAAGGCGAGGGAGGCGATCTGGGGGGTGGTCAGGACGCGGTGTTCGTGGAGCATCCGGGTCAGCCACAGGTCGCGGCCGGTCAGGATACGGCTGAGCGCCGCGATGTCGGTGTGCCGGGCGGCGGGTCGGGGGCGGGTGGTGGCGGCGCGGGCGGTGTAGCGGGAGCCGGGGCCGTGGGCGGGGCGGGGCAGTGCGGACATGAAGGAGGTCACCACCGAAGACGAGAGAGCGTACGGACAGGGCAGGACCAGGCCGGAGCCCTGGCGCGGCGGGAGTTGTCCGGAGCGGGCTCGAAAAGCGCGCGGCGTGACCCGGCGGGTCAAGGCGGGCCGGTCCGACCAAGGGGAGACCGGGGCCGGGGCGGTTCAGCGGGTGGCTGGTCGGGGACCGGTGCGGGCGGCGGCTGCGGCGCGCAGGTCGGCGGCCCGCCCGGGCACCGCGGTGGGGAGGGGACGGGTGGTGAGGGTGAAGGCGGCGGATTCGGCGCCGCCGGTCAGGAGGTGGGCGGCGGCCTGGTAGGGGCCGAGGTGCGCGAGGTCGTGGCCGGCCAGGGTGGGCAGGGTGTGACGTTCGAGGGCGGTGGCGTCTTCGGGGGAGGCGTTGAAGAAGACCTTGTTGCGGGCGTTGGCGGAGATCCCTTCGCGCAGGTCGCGGGGAAGCTGGGCGAGGTGCTGGTGGGCGAGCAGCATCGACAGGCGGTAGCCGCGGGCCTCGGCGAGCATGTCCTCCAGCGGATACGGCAGGGTGAGGAAGTTGTGAGCCTCGTCGATGCTGAGGGTGGCGTCGATCCGGTCGCGTTCGGGGGTACGGGCGCGGGCGGCTGCGGCCTGCCAGGTGCCGGCGACGATGAACGAGCCGAGCAGGCGGGCGGTTTCTTCGCCGAGGGAGCCTTTGGGGAGGCGGGCGAGGAGGATTCCGCCGTCGAGGATCTGGGCGAGGTCGAAGGTGGAGGGGCCGGCGGAGATGGCGCGGCGGGCGAAGTCCCTCAGCAGGAACGCGCGGAGTTTGTTCATGACCGGGCCGATCACGGCCGCCCGGGAGGGTTCGGACATCGACTCGTACCAGGCCCAGAATCCCCGCAGTACGGGGTCTTTGAGGGCGGGGACGATGCGGAGCCGGTAAGAGGGTTCGCCGAGGAGGCGGGGTACGTCGGCGAGGGTGACGAGTTGGCGGGTGCGGTCGCGGTGTTTGAGGAGGGTCAGGCAGGCGGCGCGCATCACGTCGTCGGTGCGCGGTCCCCAGAACGCGGTGAAGATCCGGCGGAAGATGCCGGTGAGGTTGTCGACGACGACGTCGATGTCGGCGCCGTCGAGGACGTTCAGGCAGGGCGGGGTGTGCGGGTCGTCGGGGTCGATGAGGACCAGCCGGTCGGCGCACGTGTCGGGCAGGCGCTGGAGGAGGTCGGTGACGAGGTCGCCTTTGGGGTCGATGACGATGACGCCGCGGTGGTGGCGTACGTCGTCCAGGACGAGGTTGGCGATCAGGGTGGACTTGCCGGAGCCGGTGGCGCCCATGACGTGCAGGTGGTGCCGGGCGTCCGTGACGTGGACCCCGACGCCGCGGCGGGCTCCGGCATCCGAACGGCCCAGCGGCTTGACGCCGTTTCCGGGGGTGGGTTCGGGCACAGTGGGGGGTGGGAGGACGGAGCGGGCGCCGGCGCGGCGCAGGCCGGGGGCGTCCGGGTCGTGGGGGATGTGGGCGAGCGCGGCCAGCTCCGGCACCGACAGCAACGCCGCCCGCACGGGGAACCACCGCTCGTTCAGGAGGGATTCAGGGTGCGGCAGCCGGGTGCGGATGAGGTGGTTGCGGTCGGCGTACAGGCCGAACGCGGAGGCGAGCGCGTGGGCCCGGCCCCGCCCCACATCCACCGCCCGCTCCGCCTTGGGGGAGCAGGTGGCGGCGTAGGCGAGGGAGCACTGCCACTGCGGTCCGACGAGTTTGACGGCGGATTGCCGTACGGCCGCTCCGTGTTCGGGGTCCTGCCGGCTGGTGGCGGCGCCCTGGGGACGGTGGAGGAGCAGGGCTGCCAGGGCGGGGAGCCGGGCGGGCGTGTGCCCGGCCTTCAGGCGCCGGGCCTGGCGGCGGGCGCGGCGCAGCGCCGTGCCGGTGGCGGGGCGGGCGAGGATTTGCACGCACCCGGACTCGGCCTCGCTCATGCCGGTGGCGGCCTGCAGCAGCGCCCGCAACGGGTCTGCGGGGTGGTCGCTGCGCAGCGGCAGCACCGCCGGGCGGGCCGGGCGCAGCCGGCCCGCTGTGCGGAGGTGGCCGGGTGGCAGGAGTGGGGCGGGGGTGGTGATGCGGGTGTGGGCGCCGGGCCAGGCGGCCTCCACCGCCCGCCGTACCAGATCCAGCGGCACACTCCCGGGTACCCATACGGCGATGCGCAGCCCGGTCGGCGACCAGGTGTATTCGAAGCCGAGGTGCGGCTGCCCGGTGGTGATCCTGCGCCACCAGGGCCGCAGCAGCCCGGACAGTTGCGCCCACAGGACTTCCCCACCCCGGGGAGCGACGACCGGCGGGGCGAGGATTTCGACCAGGCGGGCGCCGTGGGCCAGGCGTTGTTGCTGCCACCGGTGCAGCAGACGCCGCCCGACCAGGCCGCCGACGGCGACCACTGCGGTGCAGGGGCCGAGGACGGGTGCGTGCGCGCCGAGCCAGGCCAGAGCCGCTCTGCTGGTGGTAGTCCAGAAGCTGCCGGGGTCGGTGAGGAACTCCTCCAGCGGCCCGCCCCGGTGGCCGGTCACGCTCCCCACGTCGCCTCCTCCTCGTCGCCAACGCCGTCGAGTTCGTCGGTGTCGAGTTCGTCGGTGTGGGGGGTGCGGGTAGCGAGTTCGCCCGGGTCGGTGGTGACGACCTCGTGTTCGCCGGGGGCGGCGATGCTCATGAAGGCGACCTTGTGGCGGCGGTCCCCGGTCAGCAGCAGGGCTTCGCCGCGGGTCGCGGTCAGCAGGAACTCCCGCTCGCCGTGGCAGAGGTGGAAATTCTCGGTGATGGTGTCGATGGCCTGCGGGGCCTGCCGCAGCAGGACCTGGGTGGCGGCGTTGGAGACGATCGCCCGCCCCAGCGGGGAGGCGAGGACGTCGTCGGCGTCCTGGGTGATCACGGCCAGCCCCGTCCAGTACTTCCGTGCGGCCTTGGCCATCCGGAACAGGAACCCGGCACCAGCCCCGTCGCGCATCAGCAGCCACGCCTCGTCGACCACGACCAGATGCCGCCCCTGCCCCGAGGGGTGGGAGGTAGCCTGGCGCCAGATCGCGTCCAGCGCGAGCAGCATCGCCGGCGCTTTCACCTCCTCGGGCAACCGGCGCAACGCGAACACCACCAGATGGCCCGCGGTATCGGTGGTGCTCGGCCCGTTGAACAAGGCGGCGTGGGAGCCGCTGACATACGGGGTGAGCCGCTCGGCCAGCCCCGCACCCGAGCCGCCCTCGTCCTCGGCCTCGGCCAGCACGGTCGCGAGGTCGCCGAGCGTCGGCGGGATGCGGCGCCAGGTCCGCGGGTCGGCGGTGATCCCCGCCCGCTCGTAGACGGTGAGGACCGCCCGGTCCAGCACGGCCTTCTCCCCGGCGGACGGCTCTTCACCGAGCAGCACCGCCAGGAAGGTGTGCAGGAACAGCACGCGCCGCGTCAGCACATCCTCGTCGGTGTCGGTCGTGTGCGGGAGGTCGAAGGGGTTGAGGCGGACACCGTCGGCGCCGAGCGCGAGGACGGTGCCGCCGACCAGGCCGGCCAGGCGGACGTATTCGTCTTCCGGGTCGATGACCGAGGCGGTGACGCCGGTGAACAGCAGCCGCAGCAGTTCTTGTTTGGCCAGGTAGGACTTGCCGGCCCCGGAGCGGGCCAGTGTGATCGAGTTGTAGTTGTCCTGCGCGAACCGGTCCCACACCACCGGCGCCCCCGAGACGGTGTTCAGCCCGTACAGCACCCCGCACACGCCGCCGTCGTCTGCGCTGGCCAGGGGCAGGTCGGGGCTGGTGAACGGGAAGCACGTGGCGAGCGCGGCGGTGTCGAAGGTGCGCCGAACCCGCAGGGTGTCGATGCCCAGCGGCAGGGTGGCGAGCCAGCCGGGCAGGGCCCGGTAGGTGGTGGGGGACACCGTCATCAGCAGCGACTCGGCGACCGCCTGCACAGCTGCGGCTTCTTCGGCAAGGGCGTCCTCGTCGCTCGCATGCACGGTCAGATACAGCGCGACGTGGAAGAGTTTCCCCTCGCCGCGGGCGATGCGATAGGCGAGGTCGGCGGCGTCCGCGGCGGCGGCCTCCATCTCGGGGTCGTCCAGGCGGCCCTTGTCGAAACCGGCGCGCCGCCCGGATTCCAGGCGGGCGCGCTGCTTCTTCAGCCCAGCGGCGGCCACCGGGCTGGGGACGGGCTCGATGTGCAGAGCGACGTCGAGGTGGCCCGGGTAGTCCAGCAGCGGCGCGAGCCACCCGGCGGTGACCTCGGCCGGGTAGCCGGTGACGACCAGCGTGGTGGCCAACTGCCCGCCGACCCCGATGGCGCGGGCGCGGACGTCGACCGACTCAGGCCCCGCCACGTCCAGCAGCTCTGCGCCGTCCACCATGAGCGCGGCGTTGCTGGGGTGGCGGGTGGTGAAGGGCAGCGGGTTCACGACGGTTCGCCTCCAGCGGTGACGGCGGGTGGGGTGAGGGTGTCGGGGTTGCAGGCGGCGGTGATCAGCTGCGCGGCCTGCTCGCCGTCCAGCGGGGTGACGGCGAGCTCGGCCCCGGCCAGGGTGCGGGCGGCCTCGTCGATCCGCTGCACCACCCGCCCCTGACTGCCTCTGCGGCCGTGGGCAACCGGGTACTCGCGGGCGACGAGCACGATCTGCCGGCCGATCAGCGCCCCGGTGGCGGCGAGATCGGCGAGGAAGACGGCATGGGCCCGCGCGGCCTGCTCCAGCGCCGGGTGCGGCAACCCCGCCGCATCCTGCTGCAGCCCTTCGGCGAGCGGAGCGAGGTCGATGCGGTGGCAGCGCACCAGCACCTGGGCAGGCCCGGTCAGCGAGTTCAGCCACCGCGCGAACCCCGCGGTCAGGGCCTGCTGTTCGCCGGGCGACCGCAACTCGAAATTCACCGTCGAGCACGTCGCCAACGCCGCAGTGCCCGCCCCGCGCAGATCCAGCACCCCGCCCGGGCTGATCCCCGCATACGGCATGTCCATGGCAGTCGGCTGCGGGCCTGCGGTCTTCGCCCAACGAGCGGGGACGATCTCGGGCAGCGGCGGAACGCCGTTTGGGGCGTGGACGCGCCGCCCGCGTGTGCGCGCGTGGGCCAGGGCGGCGAGCGCGAAGCGGTCCAGGCCGACGCCCTCCCTGCGCCCGAGGACCAGAGCGGCGACCGCACCCGCGATCGGCACCACCAGGGCCGCGAACCCCAGCGGCGCCAGGAACGGGCGCGTGGCCCACCACACCCCGTACAGCACGGCTGCGGCGGTGGCGAGCAGCGTGCACTGCCGGGCGGTGAACGGCCCCAGCAGCCGGTCCGGGCGGGAGATATCGGCCGGGATACGGGTCGCGTAGAGGGTGTTGACGGTCTCGTCGGACGGGTCCATGAAGGGTTACCTCCGGGGTGGTTCGAGGGGCAGTCGCAGCTGCATTGGGCGCGGTGGCCGGATGCGGACCCGGCGCGTCGGAATCGGAAGAGCCAACTGCCGCCCCCGCGGCTTCTGCCCCGCACCGCCCACTGCCGGTGCTGGTCCGGCGGACGTGGCGCGGGACCTGGACCTCGTGGTGCGGGCGGGGACGCGTTCGGCGGGGATCGGCAGCCACAACTGCGTCGCCCGACCCGGCCGCGCCGGGGTGCGTCGGACTCCGATGGGCAGGGCCAGCTGTTGGGCACGGCGGGCCCGAGCGGGATGGATCACGGCACGAGGACCTCTCGACGAACCGGCAGCAGCGGGCGCGGCCCCGCCCCGGCCGGGAGACGGGCCGGCCGGACGGCTCGCGGCCCCCGGGCGTCCGCCCACGCGGGCGAGGACGGCACGGCCGCGGGCCAGCAACGCCCGCCCCCTGCCCCGCACACCCCCACCCAGCCCCCGCCCGGGTCCGCCCCCAGGCGGGCGGCGACCGCCGCCCCCGCCGAGCGGTCCGCCCCGGCCCAGCAGCCCCGAACCCCCACCGCCCGGGCCGCGGCCGCCGCGTAGTCGGCGCATGCCGGGCATGTAGCGGTCCATCAGCCGGTACATCGCCAGCTGCTTCAGCATCCGGGGAGCGTGCGGGTTGTGCATCGGCGTGCCGCGCAGCACGAGTTGCAGCGTCCAGCCGGGGATCTTGAACAGCACCCAGAACAAGGCGACCCCGGCCAGCAGCGTCCCCAACTGGCCTGCCTTCGGCACACCCAGCAGCGTTGCGCCGGGCGCGAAGTACAGCTTCAACCCCAGCACGAACGTCATCGACTGCGCGATCTGGATGGCCAGGCACCCGCCCAGCGCACGCCACCACAGCCGGGCCACCGGATCGGTGAGCGGATGCGCATGGCACGCCAGCATCAGCGGAGCGGCCACCGCCAGCAGCGCCATCACCGCGGCCCGCACCAGGAACCCGATCAGCACCGCTACGATCAGGCAGACCATCACCGTGGCCAGGACCACCAGATACAGTTTCAGCCCGGACACGCCAAACAACGCGAACGGTAGGACCTGCTCGACCATGCCCTTGCCCGCGTCCTGCATACCGGTGGCCATGACCGCGTGAGCAAGAGCGTTGGACAAGTTGATCGCCTTGCCCATCACCGTCAGCGAGCCGGCGGAGGCGACCATGCCGAACAGCAGACGGGGCGCGATCTGTTGCAGTGCGTAGCGGGTCTGGACGGTCTCGTATCCCATGACCGTGATGCCGCCCGCGGTCACGAAGAGCACGTAGACCCCGGCGGTAAGGCCCAGCATCGCCGTCCACAGCCGTTTGATGTCGGCCTGCTGCGTGACGTCCGGGGTGGCCAGCAGAGTGTCGGCGAGGAACTCCCGCACCGGCTTCATGACCTGCTCCAGCAGTGTGCCGAGGAACGACGTGATCGCGTTCACGACCATCCCGGGAAGGTCGAAGAACCCCACACCGTTGTCGGTGGTGGTGCAGTCGCCCGAATCGCCGTCCGCCTCGCACGCCGGCGGCATCAACCCCGGCGACGGTTCCCGCACCGGCGGACGCTCCCGTTCGTGCACCGGGCGGTCCGGGATTGGAGACGGGCCGGGGCTCGGATGCGGCCTCGGACCCGAATCCGAACCCGCAGACGGCCGGGCGGTGGGGCCCGGGCCGGGCCTTGGCTGCGGTGTGGGCTCGGGGGGATCCGGCGCCGCAGGCGCGAATGCCGTCCCGCCCGCCGCATACGCGACCGGCGCCGATACGATCACCGGCGCCACCGCGAGGACGGCCAGCAGCACCAGCGCGCCGGGGCGGATCACCGGCCGCCCCTGCCGCCGGTGCCGACGATGCCCTGGAGCACTGTGACGACCACCGGGGCGAGGACGGCCAGACCGTAACCGATTGCCGCGGCCTTCAACGCCCGCTTGGCCGCCTCCACCTCCCCGGGATCGCCCCCGGCCATCAGATAGCGCAGCCCGCCGAAGGTCAGGAACAACGTGGCCAGCCCGGCCAGCAGGCCGACCACGTAGTTCCGCAGATTCGCGATCACGGTCGGGATGTCCGCTACCGCCCATCCGGCCGGCGGACCCGAAAACAGCACACAGCCCGCGAGGGCGGCGGTGAAGCCGATCCGGACCACCCATCGGGCGGCTCCGACCGGCGGCCGCCGCGAGCGGCGAAGTCGGGCGAGCATGACGGCGACCTCCAACAGCAGAAACCAACAGGGGGCATGAAGGGAGCAGCAGGCGGCGCGTCGCGCGCCGGCCGTCGCGGCATCGGCATATCCGGGGGTGGGGGTGAGCACGGGATCCCTCGGCCCGGGGCCGGCCTCCTCGATCGGCGACGGGAACACAAGGGAGGACTCTGGTGTCAGCACGAGACGGACGTGCTCACCCCCACCCAGCGCGGCAGCTCCCCGGCAACGGGCCGGAGGGTCCGCCGGAGTAGTCGCCTCCCGGGTACGTGGCCCGGATCCAGGAGGCGACCGCTCACCCGCTATAGGCATCCGAAAACCGGGAATTGACATCCGTTCACCCGAACGGACGCGAAAACCCGCAGGCTCAGGCGCTACGCATCCGACCGGTCAGGTAGGCAGCCAGGTGCTGCTCGGCCGCGGTGCGGTGCCGGTACAGCTGGCGCAGACTCACCCCGCGCTCATCGGCCAAGCGCTGCATGGGCTCGCCCTCCAGCCGGGTGCGGGCGATCAACCGGGCTTCGGCGACGTTCACGGCATGGGCCTGCACCGCGCGCGCCAGGACCGCGTACTCGTCCTCATCCCGAGCGCTGCTCGGGTCGGGGCAGCCGGCCGGCAACAGACCCAGCGCGATCCGGCTCTGGTGCCTGGCCTGGACCCGCGCAGTACGCAGGGTGCGCTGCACCGCCCGGTTGGCCGCGGCGAACAGCTCGCGGTCCACGACCTGCCGGCCCACGTCCACGGTCTGCACCGCAACCGCCACCGCGGCCAGCGCCTCCTGCTCCAGCTCCGCCCACTCCAGATGAACCGGGCGAACCTGCCGTGCCAGCATCCGCCGCAGCACCGGCACACTCAACCCGACGGCCACCGTGCCCCACGGCTCACCCAGCCGCTGCGCCCGACGGACCACCTCCTGCCAGGTCCGGGCCCGCTGCTCGCGGGAGGTGGCCGGATGCGCGAGGCGGGCGCGGACCTGGTCCACCGGCAGCACGTCCTGCTCCGGCTCCGCGCACACCAGATGCGCGGGCAGCGTCAACGGGTCCTCGGCGCTGGCGAGCGCGAGGAACGACTCCTCCAGCAACATCAGCGGAGAACTGGCATCGACGCGGGCGGGGCGACCGGTGGTGGGTGAGGGGAACATGGCGGCTCCTTGCCAGAAGAGGCGGACAACGTCTGCCGCCACCTCTGTCACCGGCCGGCGCCACCCCCGGGCCGACCCCGCGTCACACCTGCCCGACCCCCGGACCGAACCCGGCCCACTGGCTCGCCCCGTACGACGGCCCCCGACCGGCCCACCCCCAACCACCGGCAGCCCCGCACCCGACCAGGCTGCGGTATTCGCACACGAAGAAAACGTGAAGATCCGTGACCGGGTCCTGGCCTTGCCCTTCGCACGGGGGCGCCTGACTGGGAGCATTCAACACGGACGCGGAGCGCGGCCCGCCACCGGGGACATCCACCCCCATACCGCACGGCGGCCAAACAGAGGCGTATGCCATGCGGCTACCGCCGCCCCTCCCACGACGGCCGGCATTCAGCGCTTCATCGGCCCGTACGGGTGCAGGTGAGCACGGTCGGCGGGATTCCCAGCACGTCGAGTCGGGACAGGAGCTGTTCCTCCTGTTCTTGTGTGACAGCGATCCACAGCGAGCTGCCCGAGTCGCTGGCGCTGAAGATCTGTTGATCACCCCGCCACCCTTCGGCGTGAATCGTGTAGGGGAGTAGGTCTGACAGGACACTGAACTGCGCGTCGTCACGGACATCGATGTCGATCCCCATCCCGGGATCGGCGCGCCGAGAGCGCGTGCCCCGTGTCACCGCCTCCCGGGCCAGGACCAGCGCGCGCTCGTACGAGCGCAGTACAGCAGGCGGCCAGGCGCCGTCGCAGTACGCGTCGAGGTGCGCCGCATTGATGCCGTCACGCAGTACACGCAGCGCCTCGCGATGAACGAGCACGCCGTCCGCAGGGCTCAACCCGTCCGTGAGGACGAGTTCGCGGACGCGTCTGCTGCTGTTATTGATCACAGCCGCGACCCTCCCACACACAGCACGTTCCATGCAGCGGACCCCGTAACGCGATCACCACCAGAGGCGGCCGGGCACTGCAGAGAACCCCCGGGCGCCCGGCCGTGGCCTGCAGGTGGCCCGGCAGTGGCCCGCCCTCGTTCCGGCGGCGGCCCAGTCTCCTTGCGACCGCGCAGCCACCCGGTCGGCCGACACCGACCAGCCGTTGAGGCGACGCTTCACGGGCGGTGCGCAGGTGGCTCGCAGGTGGTCCGGTACCGGCTCGCATACCCCGTGGCCTGCGCAAACCGCGCGACATCCCCGCCGACTACAGCAGACCACGCTCTTGCCCCACGCTGCCGGCGGGCAGAAAATCCGCGGCCAGGATGTCAATTCCGACGCCCTGGATGCCTATAGGGCACGTCAGCACCAGACGGACCCGGATTCCTCGACCCGGGCGCCGACGTCGTTCATGCCCACCACGCCCTCACCCGCCCACCGCCCCGCCCGCCCCGGGCACAGTGCCCTGCCGGCCACGGTCTGGCTGCCCGGCCCCGGGCAGGCGGATATCTGCGTCCTTGCTCCTGGCCGCGTTCTGCCGGGCTGGGCGCTGGAGAAGATCCGTACCGACTTCGCCCGCCGCCCCGGCCACCCGCCCGCGCCCCTGTGGCGGCTGAGCATCACCGATACCGGGCTCGGCATGGACGCCCGCACCCCCTGCCACATCGAACACGCTCCCGGACCGGCGGCGGAGCGTGCCAGCGGCGGCCCCGTGGTGCTGCTGGCCGAACTCCACCCCGACGCCCTCCCCGCGACCCCGCTACCCCCGACCGGCGGGGAGATGCCGGGCGCGGTGGACGGCGGCTGGCCCGGCTTCTTCCACCGCGCCCACCGCCTCCTGCCCGACGGCGGACTGCTCCTGCTCGCCACACGGCAACGCCGCCAGGCCGGGGTCCTCACCGACCCGCTCGGCTGGCTGATCGCCGCCTCCCGCACCGCCGGCTTCCGCTACCTGCAGCACATCGTCATCGCCCACGTCCGCGCCGTCGACGACCGCCTCGAACCCGCCCCGCCCCCGGGCGCCGACCACGGGGTCGTGCACAGCGACCTGATCGCCCTGACCGCGATCCACCACCCCTGACCCACCCGCCTCTGCCCGATCCCGTCGAGGAGACCCCTGGTGTCCTGTTCTGACTCGGTGTGGAACACCGCCCCTACCTCCGCCCCCGCCCAGCGCAAGGGCCGCTACGTCCCCGGCACGGCCGCTCACCCGGCCAAGATGCTCCCCGGCATCGCCACCCACGCCATCACCACCTACACCCGCCCCGGCGACCTGGTCCTGGATCCGATGTGCGGCATCGGCACCACCCTCGTCGAAGCCGTCCACCACGGCCGCCACGCCCTCGGCGTCGAATACGAACCCGCCTGGGCCCGCCTGGCCGAAGGCAACCTGCGCCACGCCGACACCCACGGCGCCCCCGGCACGGGCACCGTCTACACCGGCGACGCCCGCCGCCTGATCGAACTCGTCCCGGGCATGTTCCACGGCACGGTGGACCTGGTCGTCACTTCACCCCCGTACGGGTCGAGCGTGCACGGCCAGGTCCGCTCCAGTCGGGAGACCGGCGAACCCGGCGTGGTCAAGAAGGACTTCCGCTACAGCCGCGACCCCGCCAACCTCGCCCACGTCTCCACCGACCGCCTCCTTCAGGGCTTCACCCAGATCCTGGCCCAGTGCCGCATCCTGCTCCGTCCTGGCGGCCACGTCGTGGTCACCACCCGCCCATGGCGGGAACGCGGCGAACTCATCGACCTGCCCTCCGCCGTCCTGGCCGCAGGCCACACCGCCGGCCTGATCCCCACCGAACGCTGCGTCGCCCTCCTGGCCGGCATCCGCGACGGCCGACTCGTCACCCGCCCCTCCTTCTTCCAGATGAAGAACGTCCGCGACGCCCGCCGCCAAGGCATCCCCCTCGCCGTCGTGCAACACGAAGACGTGATCGTCTTCACCGCACGCCCGACGCTCGGACCAACCCGACAGCACCCCGAAGCGGCAGCCAGCGCACCGGCTTCCCCAGCGTCCCGGCCCGACCACCGCGCCCGGGGGACGGGCCGATGAACCGCCCGGGGAAGCGGCGTGCGGGGGCCCGGCCCGACCCCGACGACCCCGAGCCCGGTCCCGCCCGACCACTCGGGTCGGCCACCGACCGCTCCGCCCCGGCCACCGACACGACAACCTTGGGCGGCTCCATGTCGTCGGCGGGGAGTATCACGAAAGTGGTGTTCACCACTCGGTTGGCGTAGAGGTTTCTCGGGGGTCTGGTTGGCTCACGCTCGTTCGGCGGAGAGGCGGCCGTCGAAGGCGATGTCGAACGCGTTCATCGCCTCCTTCCAGCGGCTGGTCCACCGCTTGCGCCCCTTTCCGGTGGGGTCGAGGGCGAGCGTGGTGAGGTAGAGCCGCTTGAGAGCGGCGGTCTTCCGGATCGGGGT
>NZ_JBYIQP010000081.1:0-32340 GCF_057707665.1 Actinacidiphila sp. bgisy167
TCTTGCATCAGGGGGCACCAACGACCCTCATCACTCACTGACCGTGACGAAAAGTCAGGGTGCCAGACGACGCGCACCGCTCAAGATCGAAGACCCGGGAAGTCGCAGCGACTCTCGGTACCAGGGGGCGTGCGCGGGGAAGCCGGCGAGGAATCCCGCCCCCGGGTGGACGCCCGTCGTCCGCCAGAGGAGCCGGCTGTCGAACCAGGCGTCCGTGGTCAGGAAGCGGATCAGCCGCAGTGCGCGCTCGTCCCCGACCGGCAGCCCGGGCAACGCCTCGTCGGCGGTGAGCGCCTGCTCGGGCAGGGGGAGCGACAGCTCCCCGGCGACCCGGGAGAGCATGGCTCGTACCGACACCGGCTCCGGGTGAGCGGCATGCAGCACCCCGGCCGGGGGTTCGGCCTCGTCCAGCGCGAGCGCGACCAGCGCCTTCGCCAGGTCGTCGGCGCTGACCAGGGACACCCGCGCACGGCCGTCGTCCGGCAGCCCCGGCAGCAGCCGCAGTGCCGTGACCGCGGCTGGGACGACCCAGGTGTCGCCGCGCCCGTACACCAAGTGCGGCCGCACCACGGTCCCGCTGGCGGCCAGCACCTGCGCGTCGCCCGCCAGGCGGCTGCAACTGACCGCGGATTTCGGGCCGGGGACGGCCGTCTCCTCGGTGACCCCGCGGTGCGGTCCGGGACCGTAGACCGCGGTGGTGCTCAGCCGGACGAAGGAGCGCGAGCCGGCGGCCCGCGCTTCCCCGAGCAGCGCCGAGGTGCCGACGGCATTGACCGCCTGGAGCCGGTCCTCGTCCCCGGTGATCAGGGAGCCGAGGTGGAGCACCCGGGAGACGCCCGCGCAGACACCGCGGAGGGTGGCCGGGTCCGCTAGGTCTCCCGTCCAGGGCTCGATCGCCGGGTGTGCGGGCGGCGCCGCCGTGTGGGCGAGCAGCCGCACCCGCAGCCGGGCGCCGCGGTCGGCTGCCGCCAGCAGTCCGGCCAGGACATGGGATCCGATGAATCCGGTGCCGCCCGTGAGCAGGACGGTGCGCGGCTGGTCGCCGCCGGGCCCGGTCACGGGGCGTCCGCGGGCACGAGCGCCGCCGCGTTGTGCAGATCGGCGGTGAAGACCAGCTGACCGTCCTGCGTCCCGCGCACGGTGAGCAGTTCGGTGCCGGTCCCGAGCTGGACGCAGGTCCTGGCCTCGATGACGCAGGGCACGCCTAGTTCGGCGTAGCGCTGGAACTGGATGCGGAGCGTCTCGGGGTAGAACGGCTGCCGCGGCACCAGGTGCGCCACCTGCTGGACCGCCTCCATCAGCAGGATGCCCGGGTGGTGGTCCCGCTTGCGGTTGACGTTCAGCGGGTGCAGCGGGTCGATCCGCAGTCCCCAGGAGTCCGGGGTGTCCGCCGCGCCGAGTACGACGTAGGACTCGTCACTGCGGCCGACGAGCGCGGGGGCGATGGCCGGCCGCAGGTCGGCCGTCGCGGCATGGCTGTGGAGCGCCTCGCCGCGCAGCCGCCGGTAGGCGGCGGGCGAGGTGATGCTCAGGCGGCCGCCTCCGGCCGCCAGCTGGCGGCCTCCTCGGGAGATCACGATGTGGCAGTGCATTCCGGCCGGACGCGTGCCGCGCTGGAGGATATCGGAGAACTCCACCTCGACATCGATTCGGGCGGCTTCCTCACGCACGGCAAGTTCTTGCGGAACAGCCGTGTAATAGACGTCCCACATGACAAAATGGTGCTCCATGGGGACGGAGTAGGCCTCGTGAGCCAGCAAGATTATCGACTGGCGAAAGGTTTCGAAAATCGTGACCGGGGAGTACCTGTTCTGCAGGGGTGAGAAGAACGCGTGCCGGCTGTTCCAGTTCCCTTTTACTCGATAGCCGTGTTCTCCGGCCCTGGACCACCCCGTGGGGATGACGTCACCCCCGTCGGTCTGGTGGACCAGAGCCGGCGCTATTGTTGAAGACATGCCAAGAGTATGGGCAGTTTTCACTTTCCCCCACTTAAGAGAAGATCCGCTGTGGGTCATCCCCGGGTCAACATACCGGCATGCTTGTTTGTCACACAAACCTCTTACCGGTGCGCCCGGCAAGAGGTTGAAATCGGAATAAAGAGCGAAGGAAATGGGCATGTCGCGACAAGAGCGGGCAAGGCGGACGAAGGGTCTGATTCTCCATGCGGCTGGATCACTGTTCGCCGAGCGTGGATATGTCGGCACGACTCTCTATGACGTGTATACGCGCGCGGGAGTCACCAAGGGAGCCTTCTACTTCCACTTCCCTTCCAAGGAGTCCCTGGCCGAGGCGGTCCTCGCCTCCCAGGTGGAAGGCGAGGCCTATCCGTTGGTGCCCAGGTCTCTGAAGCTGCAAGAACTGGTCGACGCCGGACTGGTCTTCGCCTGTGCGATAGCGGAGGATCCGCTGCTGCAGGGCAGCATCCGCCTCTCCCTCGACTTGCTCGACCAAGGCGTCGGCGTCGACGCCAAGTTGCCGTTCCGGGCCTGGATCGAGCAGAACCGCGAAGCGCTGGAGGACGCGAAGGCGCAAGGTGAGCTGCAGGCCCACGTCGACACCCAGGAGGTCGCAGAGCTGCTCGTCGGGGCGTTCTCGGGCGTGCAGCTGCTGTCCTACGCGATCAGCGGGCGGCGGGACCTGCCCCAGCGCGTGTCCGTTCTGCTCACCCACGTGCTCTCGTCGATCGCCACAGCCGGCGTCCTGGCACGCCTGGACCTGTCACCGCAGCGGGGGCGCGACGTGCTGGCCGAGGCCGGGCGAGTAACGGCGGAATGAGGGGTCCGGCCCGACGGATTTGTTCAAGAACTTTTTACTCAGGGGCGTTGTGCCTGGTCAGCGCCCTGAAGGGTTTCCAGGATTGGGATTCACCCCTGGCATATGTCCGAACGAACAGGAATATTTCCGGCCGATAGTTGAAAATTTAAATACGGGCATGCTGGTAAAGTTTTGTTCGGTGCCAGGTGATGCGGCAGGGGGGTGAGGGTCCGAGGCGGATGCCGACTGCGAGGCCGCGACGGAGCGGTGTCGCATCGGCCGTGGTGCAGCGAACCATTTCTCTGTAATTTGTGAATTCCTTTCCCCAGCGTCGCTTGTTCATTTTTGTCAAGCGCCGCTTCAGTGTGCCGTAAAGCAGAATCAAGTGTTCTGTCGACGGGGTACGGGCGCTGCCGAAAAACTCGGAGACAACGTTATGTGACTCTTGGGGCGCCTGACTCGGTCCGCATGATGAAACCGGTGCTTTAGGTCAGTATTGGGGGATGATGTGACTGCTCTCGAAGCCTCGCCGCTCACTCTTGCCAACGGCCCCGCGGAGTTCGCCCGCTGCATCTTCATGCCCCTGCCGCGCTCCGATCAGCGGCGTTGGGCGGAGGTCTACCTCCGGGGCCTGCTCACCATCCCGGGCAAGAAGACGATCAAGAAGATGATACGGGTGTGCGGAGACAACGATGTCTCCCGGATGACCCAGTCCCTCCAGCAGTTCATCAGCCAGAGCACCTGGGACTGGTACCAGGTCCGCGAGGCGATGGCCCGCAAGCTGCATGCGAGCCTGGACGCCGAGGCGTGGGTGGTGGACCAGGCCGTCGTGCCCAAGCGCGGCACCCACTCGGTCGGTGTCGCCAAGAGATTCGTCGCCGCGCAGGGCAGGACGTTCAACTGCCAGGTCGGCATCGGCCTGTTCCTCGCCACCGACATCGGCTCCCTGCCGGTGGACTGGAGCCTCGCCCTCGACGACACCTGGTCGCTCAACGATGAGCGGCGCTCGCGCGCCAAGATTCCGGGCGATGTCGCAGGCAAGCCCGACTCGCAGCTCATCCTCGACATGGTGGACCGGGCGGTCCATGACTGGGGCCTGCCCGCCCTGCCAGTCGTGGCCGGGCTGTGCAACTGCCCGGACGCCTACAGCCTGCTGGCCGGGCTGCAGGAGCGCGGCACCAGCCTGGTGCTGGAAGTCCCGGCATCCCTCGAGGTACTGCCGGCGTTCCCCGCCAACGCCAAGCCGGCCGCCAAGGCGGCCGAGGCCGACGGCGCCCGGCTGCCCACCGCACGGGAGCTGGTGAGCGGAGGCACCAGCCGGCCGCATGTCACCTCCGTGCCGCACGACACCGACCAAGCCCAGCGGGTCTTCCTGCGCTCGTGCCTCGTGCAGGTGCCGGGACTGCGCACCCGGCCGCACCTGTCCCTCGCGACCTTCCGCCTCTACGCCGAGTGGTCGCCGACCGAGTCCCAGGCCACCCGGTTCTGGATCACCAACCTCCTCGACCGCCGCCCCGACGAGATCATGAGGCTGGCAGCCATGCGCCAGGAGAGCGCCACCGACCTCGACCGGATGGAGAAGAGCTTCGGCGTCAAGGACTTCGAGGGGCGCTCGTTCCCCGGATGGCACCGCCACATGACCATGGCCTCGGCCGCGTACGCGTTCGACAGGCTGAAGGCCGCCGGTCGGCTGATGGCCTGCGCGCCGAGCTTCTGAGCCCGCCTCCCCGCCGGGCAGCGACGGACGATCCCGGGTAAACGACGTGTCATGCACCCGCAGAAGGGCCCATGGGCGATCAGGACCACACGCTACGCCGCTTCCTCACCACCCTCTCCCCCCGACCCTATGTCCGGGCCGCCGCATGGGACAGCGCCCAGCGGGGCTGGGCCAACCGCTACCCCGCCACCGCGGACCTGAACGGCCTGCGCGGCGACCGCCCCGTCGCCATGCACCTGTTCCCGGAGGACGCCCGCGAGGGCACCCGGATCTGGGCCTTCGACCTGGACGCCGGCGCCGGCCGCGAACACGCCGAGCACCAGGCCCACCGGCTGAGCCAGTTCCTGTCCGCCGCCGGCCTGCCGGCCGTTCCCGTCCGCTCCGGACCCACCGGGGGCCACCACATCTGGACGGCCTGTGAAGAACCCATCCCTCTGCCACTGTTCCAGCGCCTCATCCGCACCTTCGGAGCCCTCAGGGAGCACAGCCCCGACTCGCCCCACTCGCTGAGCACCCTCGACACCACCCCCTGGCTCAACCTGCGCACCGGGGCGCTGCGCCCGCCCGGCGCGGCGCACCGGCTGGGCGGGCGCGCCGTCCTGCAGGAGCACAGCCTCGACGAAGCCTTGGACGCCCTCGCCGCCGGCGGGCCGCTGCGCGCGCTGACCCGGCTGGCCGGCGATCTGGAGGGGATGGCCGGCGACCGCCCGCCCGTCCGGCCCGCGCAGGCGGTGGCGCGGGCTGTAGTCTCCGGCCGCCCCCTGCCGCCCAGCATCACCGGCGGTGACCCGGCGGCCGTCCCGCACCGGCGCATCGTCGCCGACGAGAGCGACGCCAAGCCCCGGCTGGCAGGCCGGCGTCGTGCCCTCACCGCGGCCGGCCGGGAGGCCCTGAGCACCGGGCCGCACCCCACCGCCGACCACTCGGCGCACGCCTGGCGCGCCTTGGTCGCCCTCGCCCTGGCCCGCTGCACCTTCTCCGACGTGCTGACCCTGCTCTACGACACCAAGGCGTCCCCGGCTCTGGAGTACTTCCGCAGCTATCGCAGCGCACGCGGCACCAGCGGCCGGGCGGTCCGCAGCACCGCGGAGACGGAGGCGCTGCTCAGCCAGCAGTGGGAACTCGCCGTCGAACGCGCCGCCCGCCTGCCCGTCGGCGGCGCGGACCGCGACGACGACCCCGCCCCCGAGGTGACCGCGGCGGTCAACGCCCTGCTGGGGCGCATGGAGAACGCCGGGCCGGCCCGCTGGTCCCAGCCCACCGGGCCAGCCGACGAAGCGGTGCTGCACTGTCTGGCACTGCTGGTCCTGGTCAGCGGCAGCCTCACTGTCGACCTCGACGTGCGCAGGGGAGCCCTGTTGACCGGGTTCAGCGCGCAGACCGTCAACGTCGCCATCCGCGACCGCCTCATCCCCGACGGGTGGCTGCACGAGGTCCGGCCGTCCGACTTCATGAAACGGCGGGCCCGCACGCTCGCCCTCGGCACCGGGTCTGACACAAGTGATAACGCCCCCCAGCACACCCACCGGACCCTGCTGCGGCGCCTGGGCACTCGGGTCAGGGAGGCGGCGTCCGAACTGTGGTCCAGGCTGGGGCATCATCTCCACCGCACTTTTCAAGCCGTCGGGCGGAGCGGGTCGACCGTCCGGGAGGTCAGGGCCCGCACCGGATACTCCCGACGCACCACCCTCCGCCACCTGGTGACACTGCGTGAGCAGGGGCTGGCCCTGTTCGTCGGTGACGTCTGCCGCCGTACCGGGCGGAGCGTGGACAGAGCCCGGGACGCTCCCGTGCCCGAGCGCGCCCTGGTCTACGAGGTGGACCGCTCCGTCGCCGCCTGGTGGCGCGGC
Organism: Actinacidiphila sp. bgisy167; assembly: GCF_057707665.1. NCBI lineage: Bacteria > Bacillati > Actinomycetota > Actinomycetes > Kitasatosporales > Streptomycetaceae > Actinacidiphila > Actinacidiphila sp. bgisy167. The sequence continues at coordinate 6,322 of NZ_JBYIQP010000081.1, forward strand.
GAGTTGGCCTGGCTGCGCGCCCCGCGCACGGCCAAGATCCGGCGGCGCGCCACCGGGCGGGACGGCGCCGGGGGTTTCACCGTCACCCGCTACCCGAGAACCGCGCTCGGCCGTCCCGACCACGCCCGCGCCTGGCTGCTGTCCGCGCTGGCCCTGCTCACCCGCCCCGGTCCGGGCGGCGCGGACCAGGGGCGGACGTGCTGCCCGGACCGCCCGCGAGCCCCGCGGCTGCGTGCACTGGCCGAATTCTCCCCCATTCATGCGGAACAGTTATCAGCGCAAATATTGGACACGGAACGTCGCCTCGGATTGACTCGTCCTGCGCTGGAAGCCCATGAAAACCGGGCGGAGGGCGGGTAGGAAAAACCCTCCGCGCGCGCACCGGCGTGAGCGCCAAGCCTTGCTTGGTGAACCGTCGGCCTGCGTCCTTCCCCCCGGGGACGCAGGCCGGCTCACGTCACGATTGCCGGGACATGCTTCGTTAAGAGCGCCTTGTGCGGCCGGCCGGACAGCCGCGAGCATTCCTGGACAGGCGCCGACAGCAGGAAGCGCCGGATAGGAGGAACTCATGCAGCCACAGGCCGCCGAGCACAGGATTCCCTTGTTCGAGGAGGGAGACCTCAAGGACGGAGACACATTCTTGCTGCCCGCCGATGCCTTCGGAGGCACCGATTCCATCGCCGTGTTCAGGGACGAGGGGCAGTACCACGCTCTCGACGACACCTGTCCGCACGCCCTCGCCTCGCTCTCCGAGGGGTGGGTCGAGGACGGCGAGGTCGAGTGCCCGATGCACGGCGGGCGGTTCTGCCTGCGCACCGGCGAGGCCACCGCGATGCCCGCCACCGGCGCCGCCCGCACCCACCCCATCGAGGTCCACGACGGCCGGGTCTGGCTGATCCTGGGCGGCAGCGAGTGACTCCGGGAGACCCCTCGCTCCCGCGCCGCATCGCCGTTGTCGGTGCCGGCCTCGCGGGGGTCTCCGTCTGCGCCGAACTGCGCCGCCTCGGCTACGAGGGCACCCTCAGCCTGTTCGGCGAGGAGGACGGCATACCGTACGACCGGCCGCCGCTGAGCAAGGACTTCCTGTTCAGCGACCTCCCCGCCGAGAAGCTGTGGCTCAGACCGGAGCAGTGGTACCGGGACAACGACATCGACCTGCAGCTCGGCGAGTCCGTGGTGGCGCTCCACCCCTCCGAGGGGCGGATCGTGCTCGCTCGCGGCAGCGACCGGCGTGCCGACCTCGTCGTGCTCGCCACCGGAGGCCGCCCCCGCCCGCTGAACGTCCCCGGCGCGGACCACCCCTCCCTGGTCACCCTGCGCTCCCTGGACGACGCGCACCTGCTCAAGGAGCAACTGCGCCGCGGTGCCGAGATAGCGGTCGTCGGCGGCGGGCTGATAGGCGCCGAGGTGGCCGCCTCCGCCCGCGCGCTCGGCTGCGCGGTGACCCTCGTGGAACCCGCCGAGCTGCCTCTGCAGCACCTCGTCGGCCCGGTCTACGCCGCGGCCCTGCACGCCCAACACCACGAGCACGGTGTGCGCGTGGTGCGCACCTCCGTCGACGAGGTGGTCCGCGTCGGCACCCGCACCGTCCTGCGCCTGGCCGACGGCACTTCCCTCGGCTGCGATCTCGCCGTGGTCGGCGTGGGCATCGACCCCGAGACCTCGCTCGCCGCCTCAGCCGGCCTGCACACCGACCGCGGCATCGTCGTCGACGTCGGCCAGCGCACCTCGCACCGGCGGATGCTGGCCGTCGGCGACGCCGCCCGTGGGAAGGCCACGGCCGCCGCCACCGCGGTGGGCCACTGGCACGCGGCCCAGACCCAGGCCGCGAACGCCGCCGCCGGCGCCCTCGGCCTGCCGCGGCTCGAACTGGCGGCGCCCTGGTTCTGGTCGGAACGCTACGGAACCCGCCTGGAGGCGGCCGGACAGCCGACCGTCGGCATCACCACCGTCGACCGCGGCTCGCTGCAGGACGACTCGGTGATCACCTTCGCGCTCAGCGAGGGCCGCTGCGTCGGAGCCGTCGCACTCAACCGGCCCCGCGAGATGGCCGCCGCCCGCCGCCTCATCGAGCGGGACGCGGTGGTCGACCCGGCCCGGTTGGCCGATCCCGGTGTCGACCTGCGTTCGCTCGTCCCCAGCCGCCCCCGCACGACCTGAACGGACCCGACCTACGCCACTCGACCCGAACCGGAAGGCTGACTCCCCATGGCCACTGACAGCGCGACCACCCCGTCGCGGGCCGTAAGCACCCCGGCGACCAGAACGACACCGCGCTGGCTGCGCGAGAGCTGGGTCGCCTTGTTCGCCATCTACTGCATAGGCTTCGGCATCTACGGCGAGGCGAAGTACGCCACCTTCAGCCGCGCGATGTCTCGGGTGCCGATCCGGCCCGATGTGCCTGCGCACTATCCGCTGCTGGCCATCCACGTGCTCACCGGCTTCATCGCCATCTGCCTGGCCTGGTGCCAGGTCTGGCCGTGGCTGCGCGAGGCCCGTCCGCAGCTGCACCGGCGGCTGGGCTGGGTCTACTACCTCTTCGGCGTGTTCCCCTCCTGCCTGCTCGCCTTCCCCGTCGCCATCCTCACCCCGGCGGGCCAGGCCATCCGCTCCGTGCTTCTGGTCATCGCCGTCATGTGGACCGTCACCGTCGTCGCCGGCTTCCGCGCGATCCTGCAGCACCGGTACGAGGACCACCGTCGCTGGATGCTGCGCAACGTGGCCCTGACCACCACCATCGTCACCTCCCGCATCCTGTCCTGGTGGTTCGTCAGCTGGACCAACGGCCTGCTCCCCGACACCTACGAGCACCAGCCCCTGCTGACCGTCACCAGCATGTCCGCGACCGGCCTGTGGACGGCCCTGCTGCTGCACATGAGCTTCGTCGAGTGGTACCTGCTGCGTCCCCGGCGCCGCATGGGCACCCGGAAGACCAAGGGCGCCGCTGCCCGATGACCTCACCCTCCGCCGTCGGAGTTCCGGCACCGCCGTCCACCCCGGCCCCGTTCGTCCGCCTGCTCTACCAGGGGTCGCCGCTGCAGGCCTCCCGTCTGGTGCGGGCTGCCGGCCGGTGCGATGCCGAGGTCCTGGCCGAACCGCACGACACCGGCGACCCGCTGGAGCTACTGCGCGCCGGGCGGGCCGACTTCGCCATCGCCTCCGCGGAGGCCCGCCTGCCCGGCCTGGCCCTCTCCCCGGTCCTCTTCACCGAGGGCCGGGTGCTCGCCGTGGGCTGCGGGCACGCACTCGCCGGACACAGCGCCGTGCGACTGAGCGACCTGGCCCGCGAGGGTGTCGCGCCCGCACCCGCGCCCTCGCCCTGGCGTTGGCATCCGGGTGCCGCGCGCACGGGGCCAGGCAGCACGCGGCCCCTGCGGGAGTTGTTCAGGGCGATCGTCCACGCGCGCACCGCCCACGTCTTCCCCGCCTCGATCGCGGACGTCGCGCCGCGGGGCGTGCGGCTGCTCGACATCCTGGACGCGCCGCCCCTGCCGATCGCCCTCGCCTGGTCGGCGGACCGCGGGGTCAGCCCCGAGGCCGCCGGGTTCCTCCGCGACGTCGTCGGCCGGGCGCCGGCCGACGACAGCCGCACCACCCACGGGAAGGACCATGGGCGCTGACGACGAGCCCGTGCCGGGCCTGTGTGCGGGCCTCGATCTCCACGCCTCGGACCGGGAGACCGAGGCCGGGCACTTTCTGGCGGCGGCACCCCGCCACTGGGCGGCAGTGCGGGACGTCGGGCTGCTGCCGGGCTGGCGTGTCCTCGTGACGGGCCGACAGGCGTTCGGCTACCTGCGCTGGATCGCCGACCTCGTCGGCCGACGGGGCTCGGTGGTGGTCGTCATGCCGGGCAGCAGCCCCGCGGACCCGCACGGCCCGGCCCTCGGGCCCCGGCTGCCCTGCCCGGTCACCCTGGTGCACGCCGACGGCGGACCGCTGCCCTTTCCCGACGACGAGTTCGACGCCGCCTGGTGCGCCGGCATTCTCGACACCCGGGGGGAGGAGGAGGTCGCCGACCTGCTTGTGGAGGTCGAGCGGGTGATCCGTCCCCAGGGCATCGTCGCCGTCCGCGACAGCGTCCCGCACCTGCTCACCGTGCGGCCGGGCGACCCCTACCTCATCACCGACTTCCGGCGCGCCGCGGCGGCCTTGCTCGACTGCCCCCAGCGTCTGACCCTCGGCCAGGACGTCCACCTACAGCTGCGGCACAGCGGCTTCACCCGCCTCGAGCAGCACGTCGATCTGGTCGAGTACTACGCCCCCGTCCCGCCCTCGGTCCGCCGCTACTACCAGCAAGCGCTGGCGGCCGTCGCCCGGCAGGCGGCCATCGTCGGCATGGACGAACGCTGGCACCACCTGCGCGGAGGCGACGGCCCCGGCCACCCGCTGCACGCGCCGAACGCCTACGTCAGCGAGGGCTATGTGCTGGCTTCGGGCGTCAAGGCGAAGAACACCTCACTCGGCGGCCACCGAAGCGGTCGGACGGACCGCAGCGGTCTCGCGGCCGAGGGACAGCGGATCGGACATGACGGCGGCCAGCAGCACCGCGACGTCCCAGTTGCAACCGGAGGCGGCGGCATGGAAGCCCGCGGCCAATGAGGTGGCCTCCGTCAGCCGGCCCGCGAGCAGCGAGCAGTCGATCATGTAGGCGGTGAGGAGCGCCTCCATCCACGGGTGCTCCTCCCGGAGGCCGGGAGCCCCGATCAGGGCCCGCCGCATGTGCGGCAGCGCCTGCGCCGGGCGGCCCTCGCCCAGGGCCAGGGCCGCGCGCGCCGCGCTGAGGAACACCTGCGCGTGCGGCTGCGGGGAGGCGGGTGCCTCGCGCACGGCCTGCGCCGCCGCGTCCATGGATCCGGTCACCGACAGCAGCCAGGCCCGTTCCGCCAGGAACCGGGCGGCTGCCTCCGGCCGGGCCGCGGCGGCCTGCTCCAGCAGCCGCGCGCCCGCCTCGGCGTCGCGCAGCCCCAGACCGACCAGCATGGCCCGGACCAGGACCACCCAGTGCGGCGTGCCCGCCTCCCCGGGCAGGGCCGCGCCGCCGACGGCGTCCAGCAGGGCCACGCCCTGCGCGGCCTCGCCGCGCAGCAGCAGGAGGAACGCACGCACCGCCGCGGCGGTCGCGGTCGGGTCCACCTGCAGGGCGAGCCCGCTGAGCAGGTCCACCTGCTCCAGGGCGAGCGCCCGCCAGGCGGCGTCCAGCGCGGACGCCAGCCCTATGCGGGCACCGTCCCCGAGCGTGCCCGCCCGCCGGCCCGGAGTCGGGGAGACCTCCACGGCCACCCCGCTGCGCAGGAACTCGGCCAGCAGCGCCACGTTCCCGCCGGTGGCCGCCCGCAGCGCCGGCGCCAGCCCGGCGGGGACCGGTGCGTCGGCGAGGTAGTGCAGCACCCGGCCGATCTCGGCGGCTCTCAGCGGAGGCAGGTTCACGCACACGGCGCCGGGCAGATAGCGCAGGCAGTCCAAAGGCCCCTCGGGGACGTCGTCGGGCCTGCTGGCCACGACCGCCGCGCCCTCGTGCACGTGCGCGGCGCGCAGGCGGCGGACCAGGGTGTGGCCGGCGCGGTGCGCGTCGTCGAGCACCAGCACCGGGGGCACTGGGCCGGGGCCCGATGCGTCCCCGGCGAGGAAGGCGCTCACGGCCGCGGGGTCCGTGGCCGGGTCGACCGCCATCACCCGGTGGCCGTCGCGGGCGAGCTCGTCCGACAGCCGGTGCAGCAGGGCGGTGCGCCCGGAACCGGGCGCACCGGTGACGACGACCGGCCCGCAGCCGGCGATCGCCAGGGCTTCGCGGATCCGGTGAAGGTGCTCGATGTGTGCCAGGACGTCATGGTGCATGGTGGTTCCCCCTGCGTCGGCGTGGGACGTTCACGGAGCGGCGGGTCAGTAGACGAGGCCGCCGTCCGCGCGGATGTTCTGGCCGGTGACCCAGGCTCCGTCAGGGCCAGCCAGGAAGGCCACCACGGCAGCGATCTCGGCTGGCTGGCCGAGCCGGCTGAGCGGAGTGTCCGCGATCACCTGCTGCCGGATCTCCTCGGTGGTGGAGCCGATCAGCATCTCTGTCTCGCTGGGTCCCGGCGAAACCGTATTGACCGTGATCTCGCGCGGGGCCAGTTCTCGCGCGCCCACCCGGGTGAAGGCTTCCAGCGCCGACTTGCTCGCGATGTAGCCCGACTCCGGGACGCGCGGCCAACGGGTGGTGACGGACGAGACGTTGACGATGCGCCCGCCCTGGTTCATCCGCGCGGACGCGTACTGCATCGCGAAGAACGGGCCCTTGGCGTTCACGTCCATCACCCGGTCGTAGTCCGCCTCCGTAGTGGTGCCGATGGGCGTCATGACCGGGATCGCGGCGCTGTTGACCAGGATGTCCAGGCCCTGCAGGCCGGCTTCCGTGAACTGCTTGTCGGCTTCCCGGAACAGCGCCTGAAGCGCGCTGAGGTCGCCGGAGTCGGCCTTCACCGACCAGGCGGTGCCGCCACCGGAGCGCACCAGGCGCTCCGTCTCCCGGGCCGCTTCGTCGTTGCGGAGGTAGCTGAACACCACGCCCGCGCCGTCGGCCGCCAGGCGCTGGACGATCGCGCGGCCTATTCCCCGGGATCCGCCGACGACAACGGCGCTCTTGCCGCTGAGCGGTTTGTTTTCCATGGATGCCTTTCCCTGTTTTCACGGGGCGTCCGGAGTCGATTTCCCGGACGCTTGCACGGGGCGGACTTATCTCATGCGACATTACGATCCGTCAGGCGGAAGTTTCCAGGGAATCCCGCACTGTCGGGGAGAGGTCGTTAAGTCACGCGTCGCGGCGCAGCACCATCATCGTCACGTCGTCGAATGCGGGGGATCCCGCGACGTGCCGTGCGAGCGCCTCGTCGACCGTCTGCAGGACGACGGCGCCGCTTTCCGCGGGGCCCAGCAGCTCCAGCAGCCGGGGCATTCCGAAAGGGGTGTTGTCGGGGGAGCGGGCATCCACCACGCCGTCTGTGTACAGGAACAGAGCCGCGTCCCGCTCAAGGCGCGTATGGCCGATGGCGTACGTACTGTCCACCATCATTCCGACCGCCGGACCGGTGCCGTGCAGCAGTTCCCGGTGGCCGCCGGGGTGGATCAGCACGGCCGGGTTGTGGCCGGCGTTGACGTAGAGGACATCGCCCTGCACCGGGTCGAGCAGGCCGAAGAAGAGCGTGGCGAAGTAGGCCTGCCGCAGGTGGTGCCGGGCCAGGTAGCTGTTGGTCGCCGCCACGGCCTGGAGCAGCGGGCCCGCGCCCAGCCCGAGGGTGGGGGGCACCGGAACGTGCTCGGCGACGCCGGCCGGCATCGCGCCGGCGCCGCAAACAGCCAGCGTGCTCGCGTCCTCCGCGGCGTGCCGCAGCAGGGTACGGATGATGGCCATGAACAGGGCCGCCCCCAGGCCCTTGTCGCACACGTCGGCGACCACGAAGGCGAGCCTCCTGCCGTCGAGGAGCTCGAAGCCGTCGTAGAAGTCGCCGGACATGTGCTGGGCGGGCCTGAAGCGGAAACCGAACTCCCAGCCAGGGAAGGAGGGCAGCCGCTCCGGCAGGAATCCCTGTTGCAGGCGCTGGGCGAGGAGCAGGTCGCGTTCGTGGGCGCGCAGGGTCGCCTCGGCGGCCGCGGCCTCCACCAGCCCCGCCAGCTGCCCGCGTTCACGCGAGGACGTCAGCCGGTTGCGCAGCAGCGCCGGGAGGTAGGGCGGGGCGACGAAGCCGAAGCCGGCCTGCGCGCACAGCTCCAGGGCCCGCACGTTCTGCCCCGGGTACACCAGGACCGCGCTGGGGAAGAACCGGCCGAGCCCGGCGATCCGCTTGAGCCCGAGGTCGGCGCAGAGCAGCACCGCGTCGGGGGCGGCGAGCGGGGCCAGCTGTCCGGGCCTCGCGCGCTCCACCGTGTAGCCGGCCTGTTCCAGGCCCTGGACCAGAGCGCCGTCTCCGTCCGGGTCCTCACCGACCACCACCACTCGTTTCCTGGGCATCGGACTACCGCAGGACGGTCAGGACACAGTGGTTGCGGCGCCCGGTGTACCGGTAGCGGAAGTCGTCGAGACTGCGCATGGCCAGGAACAGGCCGAAGCCCCCCACCCGCCCGGTCGCGGTCCCGGCGGCCAGCCGCGGCAGGGGGTCGTGCTGGCGCGGGTCGAACAGCGGTGCCTCGTCCTCGATCTCCACCCAGGCGCGGGTCGCGTCGAAGCCGTAGGACAGGCTGATCGGCCCGCCGCCGCTGTGGTAGCCGTGGACGACGATGTTGGTGACGATCTCGTCCGTGGCCAGCCTCAGCCGGTAGGCGGCCTTGCCGTCCAGGCCGGCGCAGGTGGCCAGGGCGCAGACCATGGTGCCGACCTCGGTGGAGACCGGGCGGGAGCCGTCCAGGGTGAAGCGCAGGTTCACGCGCTCAGCTCCCGTCGCACGGTCACGCTGCGGTCGAAACCGGTGAGCTCGATGGTCCGGCGTACCTCGTCCGAGGGGTTGATCAGCACGATCTCCACGGCGCGGCCGAGGACCTGATGCGCGAAGACCAGGCAGCGCAGGCCCGCCGAGGACATGTAGGCGAGGTCGGACAGGTCGAGTTCGAGGCGGTCGAGGTGCTCACTCGACAGGCCGTCGAGCACGGTTGCCAGGTGCGCCGCGGCCGTGCTGTCGGCCTCGCCCGCGAGGGTAAGGCGGGCGGTGGAGTTCCTGATGGTGAGCGACACGTCAAGTGTCATGCGGGTCTCCAGACGGGTCGAAGGGAGCGGCGTACAGGACCTGCACGGAGCGGGGCGGCAGCATGACGCGGCCCGGCTCCGGCGGCCGGACCGGGGCGAGCGGCTCCGGTGCGGCGGTGTCGGCGAAGGCGTGCCAGGCGAGGTGGCCGGTCAGGTCCGGCAGGGGGACGGTGTGGGTCTCCCAGTGCGCGTTGGCGGCGACGTGCACGGCGTCGTCGCCGAGCCGCAGGGTCCACTGCAGCAGCGGGACGCCGTCGACGGGCGTTGTGGCCAGGCCCCGGGCGTCGGGCGAACGCAGCGCCGGATGGGTACGGCGGAAGGCGGTCAGGGCCCGGGTGAAGCGAAGCAGTTCGGCGTTGTCCGCGGCGAGACCCCAGTCGATCCAGGACAGCACGTCGTGGCAGTAGGCATTGTTGTTGCCCTGCTGGCTGCGGCCGAACTCGTCGCCGGCGGTGAGCATCGGCACGCCGCGGCTGGCCAGCAGCAGGACGAGGGCGTTGCGGACCTGCCGGGAACGCAGCCGCAGCACCTCGGGGTCGTCGGTGGGGCCCTCGACCCCGCAGTTCCACGAGTGGTTGGCCCGCTCGCCGTCGAGGTTGTCCTCCCCGTTGGCATGGTTGTGCTTGTCGTTGTACGCGTACAGGTCGTGCAGGGTGAACCCGTCGTGGCAGGTGACGAAGTTGACGGAGGCCCGGGGCCCGCGCCGCCCGTACAGGTCCAGGGAGCCGAGGACGCGCGCGCCGAGGTCCTGGGCCGCCTGGTGGTCTCCCTGGAGGAAGCGGCGCGCCGAGTCGCGGAAACGGCCGTTCCACTCCGACCAGCGCCCGTAGTGCGGGAAGCTGCCGACCTGGTACAGGCCGCCCGCGTCCCACGCCTCGGCGATGAGCTTGGTGTCGCGCAGCACCGGGTCGGCGGCGATCGCCTCCAGCAGGGGAGGGTCGGCCAGCGGCGCGCCGTCCTGGCCGCGGACCAGCGCGGAAGCCAGGTCGAAGCGGAACCCGTCGATGTGGAACTCGGCCACCCAGTAGCGCAGGCAGTCCAGGACGAAGGCCCGGCCGACGGGGCTGTTGGCGTTGAAGGTGTTGCCGGTGCCGCTGAAGTTCAGGTAGCTGCCGTCCGGTGCCAGCAGGTAGAAGCCGGGGTTGTCCAGCCCCCGGAAGGAGAGGGTGCGGCCGCGTTCGTCGCCCTCCGCGGTGTGGTTGAAGACCACGTCGAGGACGACCTCGATGCCTGCCGCGTGCAGGCGCCTGACCGTGTCCTTCAGCTCGGTGGCGGCGTCGTCCGAAGCAGCGTAGCTGGCCTTCGGCGCGAAGTGGCCGAAGGTGTTGTAGCCCCAGTAGTTGAACAGCCGGCGGCCTTCGCTGCTGCGGGCGTTGTCGGACTCGTCGAACTCGAACACCGGGAGCAGTTCGACGCAGTTCACGCCGAGGTCGAGCAGGTGGGGAATCTTCTCGGCCAGGCCGGCGAAGGTCCCGGGCCGGCGCACCCCGGAGGAGGGGTGGCGGGTGAAGCCGCGTACGTGCAGCTCGTAGACGACGAGGTCCTCGACCGGCGTCCTGGGCGGGGTGTCGCCCTGCCAGTCGAAGGCCTCGCCGGCGACGACCCGGGACCGGTACGGGTACGGGTCGAGCGAGTACGGCGCGCCCCAGGTCTCCCGGCCGCCGAAGGCCCGGGCGTAGGGGTCGGCGAGGACGGTGCGGGCGTCGAAGCGCAGCCCGCGGCCGGGCGCGAACGGGCCGTCGGCTCGGTACCCGTACTCGATGGCCTCGGGGTCGAGGCCGCTGACGAGCATGCTGTAGACGCCGCCGACCCGGCAGTCGCGGGGGAAGACCACCTCCGCGAAGGGCTCGGGCGCGCCGCGCCAGTACAGCACCAGGGTCATGGAGGAGGCCCCGCCGGCGGGGATCGAGAAGTTGATCCCTTCGGGGGTGGCGGTGGCACCGTAGGGCAGCGGCACGCCGGGGCTCACCCGCAGGCCGGCAGCCAGGAGCGGAGCGGCAGTGGTGGTCACGGGGCCAGCGCCCGGATCGCGTCGTCGACGTTGTCGGCCACCAGGACGCTGTCCAGGAAGCCGGTGGCCGCGAGGACGCTGCGGGCCTCCTCGGGCATGGTTGCTAGGGCCAGCGGAACACCGTGGCCACGGGCCCGGTAGTAGACCAGCAGCAGCACCCGCAGGCCCGCGCTGGACAGGTAGCCGACGCGTCCGAGGTCGAGCAGCAACTGCCCGCTGTCCGGCGTGAGCGCCTCCAGGGTCGCACTGGCCTCGGCGGCGGTCACCCCGTCGAGGTCGCCGTCGACGACGACCACCGTGACGGTGCCCCGCATGTACTTCTCGACCTGCATGTCACATCTCCGATCAACGGGCCGGCTGCAGGGTGGCCCGCACGGTCAGCGGCTTCTCCGAGCGCGGCAGCTCGATGGTCAGGGCGTCGGGGTCGAAGTCCGTGAACGGGCTGCCGTCCACCTCGACCGCGCCGAGGCGGACCGAGCCCGGGGGCAGCGCGTCGGGAGCGACCCGCAGCGTCCGGTCGGCTTCCGGCAGCGGCCGGAACCACAGCGGCAGGGGTTCGTCGTTGAGCAGCAGCCGCTCGTACACCGTGGCGAGCAGGCACAGCTCGGCCTTGTGGTAGAGGCTCATGGCGTGGTTGGCCTTCATCCGCTCGCTCCCGAGCAGGTACGGCAGGCCGTCGGCGAGTACGTTGAAGTACACGCCGCCCTCCTCGTGGTCCAGGAAGAAGGCGTTGTAGAACGCGGCGGACTCGCGCGCCTGGGTACGGAAGTCGGCGTCGCCGGTGTTGCCGGCGAGGATCTGGTACGCCAGGATCGCCTGCTCCTGCTGCCACCACGCCTTGCGGTCGTGCCAGGCCATCCGGTGGAAGTCCTCGCCGGGCCGCCGGGTGCGCTCGACGACGTCGTACCAGCCGTGCCGCTGCAGGTCGGCACCGACCGCGGGCATGGTCTGCCCGATGTGCCGGGCGAGTTCGGTGTAGCGGGCCTTGGGGCGGATGGCGTTCATCCGCATCAGGTTCCAGGCGATCTTCAGGTTGTGACCGACCACGGCCCGGTCCTGCTGCCACCCCCAGGTGCGGTCCGCCGACCAGTCCTCGTGGAAGCGCTCCTGGACGAAGGGGCTGCCGTCCTCCGGGAAGCGCTCGATGATCAGGTCGAAGCACTCCTCGAGCATGTCGGCGTGCCGGGCGTCACCGGTGGCGAGGTACAGGTTGAGCAGGTACGCCGGTGCGTGGTCGCCGATGGAGTTCCAGTTTTTGCGCGAGCGGTTGCGGCCCAGCGACGGGTGGTGCGGGCTGAGTTCGAGGGGGTCGATGTGCGAGTAGTAGCCGCCCCGCTCGTGGTCCTTGAAGTACCGGTGGAACAGGCGCAGGGTGGCGTCGATGTCGCCGGCGATGCGCGGGTCGCCGGTGAGGCGGTAGGTCTGCGTCGGGCCCACGAGCGCGTAGATCTGCTCGTAGGCGGGGATGGCGCGGTAGTCGTCGTCGAACTCGGAGGTGAAGATCTTGGTCTCCGTGCCGCCTCGCACGTCGATGCCGTGGTACCAGTACACGACGTCGCTGTCCCGGTCCACGAAGCGCATGTGGTCGCGCAGGTAGTCGGTGCCGCGCTCGGCGATGCGCAGGTAGTCCTCGTCGCCGGAGAGCATGTAGGCGGAGGCCATGCCGTACACCAGCCGGGAGATCGTGTCGGTCTCCTGGACGTGATGGTCGCCCTTGTTGCCGCTCAGGCGCAGCTGGGTGCGGTAGTCGGCGAAGTCGGGGTCGGAGGTCTGCCCGAACTGCGCGAGCCGGTAGAAGCGGGCCAGCTCCCCCAGTTGGTGAGGCCACCAGCCGCCGTCCTCGAACGCGTACCGGCTGGCCTGCTCGCCGAGGAAGGTGACGTGCTTGGCCTCGACGGTGTAGCCGGAGCGGCTCGGGTAGAAGACCCCGTACAGGAACACGTGCCGGCCCGGGACGAGCAGCTCGGCCAGCCGTCCGGTCACGTCCTGGTACGGCTCGCCGAGGTTGCGCAGCATCTCGGCGGTGGCAGTGCTGTATTCGGCGCGCACCGTCCGCCCGTCGCCCGTGCGCAGCGTGACCACGCGGCCGGCCGGGTCGTGTTCGCTGACGTAGCCGGCGACGAGGTCGGAGAACAGGAAGTCCGGTCGGTAGTCACCCGTCATGCTGGTTCCCCTTGCGGTTGGGTACGGTCGAGCGCCACCAGCGCCGGTCGCGGGAGGCTCCCCTGGCCGCGAGGAGGTCGATGAGGGTTCGGGCGAAGAGGTGGCAGTGGTCGGCGCTGCGGGCGGTGACCAGGTCGCCGTGCACCACGACGTCCTGGTCGGTGTAGACCGCCCCCATGTGCCGGACGTCGTGGACGAGGTTGTTGTGGCAGGTCACGGGCCGCCCGCGGACCGCCTCGGGGATCGGCGACAGCAGCCACATGCCATGGCAGATGACCCCCTTGAGGATGCGCGGGTCGTCGAAGGCCCGCTGCAGCAGCTGGACGGCGGGCGAGAGGTCGCCCGCCTTCTCGGCGTACCTGAGCCGGTCGGAGACCATGCCGGAGGGGACGATGAGGGCGGAGTACTTGCGCAGCCGCTCGTCGTCGACCAGCTCGAGGTCCCCGTCGACGGTGAGGGGGAGCTGGTGCTCGTGGCCGGTGAAGGTGAGGGTCTCCTGGCCCCAGAGCCTGGTCAGCAATTCGACCCGGGCGCCTTCCTCGGCGAAGCGACGTTGGTAGTAGTCCACCTCGGGCTCGACGTAGTCGCTCTCCATCAGGATCGCGACGGTACGTCCCAGCAGACGGCCGTCGGCGGCCGGTGCGATGGCGTTCATCGGTGCGCCCTTCAGTCCGTGGCCAGGTCGATGAGGAACGGCCCGGGGTGTTCGAGCATCCGCCGGATCGCGGGCTCCACCTGGTCCGGCTTGTCCACCCGCGCCGCCTCGACGCCCAGGCTCCGGGCGAGCTCCACGAAGCCGATGCCCGGGCGGCTGAGGTCGAAGCCGGCCGGGTGGTCGTGCGACGCGATGGAACGCTCGCGCCAGTACTGCTCGATGTTCAGGTCCAGCAGCTGGTAGCGCTGGTTGTTGCAGATGATGAATTTCGCCGCGACCCCGTAGCGGGCCGCCGTCCACAGCGCCTGGATGGTGTACATGCTGCCGCCGTCCCCGGTGAAGCCCACCACGTGGGCGTCGGGTCGGGCCAGCTTGGCGCCGATGGCGCCGGGGATGCCGATGCCGAGGGATCCGCCGCGGGTCAGGAAGTAGTCGCCGGGCCGGGTCGGCGGGAGCTGGCGGACCAGGGGCGGGGAGGCGGTGAGCGCCTCGTCGAACAGCACCACGCCCGCCGGGCCGACCTGCCGGCGCAGCTCCGCGGCGAACAGCTCCATCAGCGGGCTGTCGGCGGTGGTCGCGGGAATCGGCACCGGGTCGGCGGACGACCGGGTCAGTCCCCGGGACTCCAGCAGGTCGCCGAGTGCGGCGAGGGTCGGCGCCGGGTCGGCGACCAGGGCGACGTCGACGGGGAAGTTCTTGGCGACCTCCCAGTCGTCCAGGTCGATGTGGACGATCTTCGCGTCGGCGCGGAAGGGACTGGCCAGCGAGGGGAACACCTCGGGGAACAGGTAGGTCCCGACCACGGCCACCACGTCGGCCTCCGCGACCGCGGCGGCGCTGACCTCACCGAACATGTGGCCGAGCTGTCCGCGGTACAGCGGGTGGGTGGCGTCCATGTTGACTTCGGAGTTGTCCAGGCCCCACACCGGTGCGTCCAGCAGCTCCGCCAGCCGCGCCAGCTGCGCCTGCCCGCCGGAGACCGAGACGCCGTCGCCCATGAGGATCAGCGGGTTGCGCGCGCCGGCGAGCAGCGTCGCGGCGCGTTCCAGTTCCGCGGCGACGGGCAGGGCGGCCCGGGTGGGCACCGAGGACGGCACCGCGGGCTCGCTGGTCAGCTCGTCCAGCACGTCCATCGGCAGGGCGACGAACACCGGTCCGCGCGGAGGCGTCATCGCCACCTTCACGGCGCGCCGCAGCACCCGCAGCACCGAGGAGGGGTGCGTCACCCGCGTCGCGTACTTGGTGACCGGCTTGGCCATCTCCACCAGGTCGACGGCCATCTGGGAGTCCATCGCGTCGTAGCGCACGCCGGCGTCGCCGGCGATCACCACCAGCGGCGAGTGACCCCGCTTGGCCTGGTAGAGCATGCCGACGCCGTTGCCCAGGCCGACGCCGGTGTGCAACTGCACGAGCGCCGGGCCCCCGGAGGCCCGGGCGTAGCCGTCGGCGATTCCGACGGCCACGCCCTCATGCAGCGCCAGCATGTACTCGAAGCCCCGGACCTGCTCCAGGACGTCCAGGAAACCCTGCTCCACCGTGCCCGGGTTGCCGAACATCCTGGTGATCCCATCAGCCAGGAACTGCTCGAAGATCGCTTCCTTGCCAGGCCTCGCGTTCATGCGCGTTACCTCCAGGTCGAGTCGTGACGGGCTCGGCTGCTACCAGCCGTAGCGGCGCAGGCCCGCCTCCAGGACCTCCACCAGCTTCTCGCCGGAGAGGAAGGAGTCAGGCGTCGAACGGGCGGTGATGAACGGGTAGTCGACGATGACCGAGGTCTCCTTGCCGACGTTTCCGTGGAAGCGGCCGTCGGGGCCGGTGGCGTCGCGCAGGATGTACTCCAGCGGGTACGGCGGCGGGCCCATGTTGAAGTTGACGCCGAGGAACCCGGTGCCGTCCTTGTAGTCGTACTCCTTGCAGTGGCCGGTGACGTGCTTGCCCCAGAGGATGCTGGTGCGGGTCTCCCAGTCACGGGCGAACGCGAGGGTGGCAATGCCGTAGCACTCGGCCAGGATCGGCTTGTCCGCGCGGACGAAGGCGAGGACCAGCTCGTGCAGCCGGCCGTTGTTGGCCAGGTCGACGATCGGGCCGCTGCCGCCGACGATGACCAGCGCGTCGTACTGCTCGATGTCGGCGTCGAGCGTGGCCAGCTCCCGGTAGTACGCCTCCATCAGGCGCAGCGGGTTCGGCTCGCTGTCGTACGGGCGCTCGGGGATCCACGCCGACAGGTCGAGCGGGTTGTCGAGGCGGTCCGACTCGTCCAGTTCGCGGGCGGCTACGGCCACCTCGGGGGTGGTCACCGAGCGGCCGAGCGGCGGGTCGATGTAACCGGGGTCCAGGCTCGGGGGCAGCGCCTGCGGACGCTTGCCGGTGGGCGTGGCGAAGACGCTCTCGTACCCGTTGCGGTCGAAGGCGACCAGCGGGCCGAGGAGTTCCTCACCCCAGTAACCGTACTCCGAGAGTACGATCAGAACCTTCCTTGTCATTCCGTCTCCTGTGAAGTCGGATCGGAGATGGCGCAGAATCCGCCATTCGATATCGCTGGCGATTGCTCGCCCTTTGAAGAAAACCGGACCTCCGCCCGAGGGGGCAAGGCCGTCGGCGGGTAATGGGTGTACTTGATTAAGTCCGCCCCGAATCAGGGCCCGCACAAGGCTATTTCGTGCAGTGCACGAAATAGCCTTGTCGTCCTTCAGCGCAGGGCTTCTTCCCCCCAGCCGTCGTGCCACAGCCACAGCGCGGAGCGCGCCGGAAGGACGAACGGCGCGCCGTCGGAGCGCACCATACCCGCGACCGGGGCGCCGTCCGGCGCCGCGGTGGTGTCCAGCACCACCGACCAGCCGCTCGCCGCGGGCAGCGGGACGCCGAGGTCCGTCAGCGGCTGGTCGGAGAAGTTCACCAGGCACACCAGTGCCTCGCCCTGCGCACCGGTGCGCGCGAAGGCGGCGACAGGTCCGCCGTTCGGCTCGGGAAGCCACGAGAACAGTCGCGGATCGTCGTCCAGGCGCAGCGGCGCGAGCGTCTGCTGAAGCCGGTTCAGCCGCGCCACAAGGGCGGTTAGGGCCGCTCCCCGCTGGGTGGCCGCCTGGCCCCACGGCAATTCGCCTTCGGCGTCCCACTCGGACGTCTGTCCGAACTCGCCGCCCATGAACAACAGTTTCTTTCCCGGATAGGCCCACATATAGGCGAGAAGGGCCCGCAGCCGCTCCGCCTTCGCCCCGTCGTCCCCGGGCATCCGCTGCCACAGCGATCCCTTGCCGTGCACCACCTCGTCGTGCGACAGCGGAAGCACGAACCGCTCGGAGAAGGCGTAGGACGCCGAGTGCCTGAGGGCGTCACCGTCCGGGTACGTGGAGCCGGCCTGGACGAGGGTGTCGTGCATCCAGCCGAGGTTCCACTTGAGGTCGAACCCGAGGCCTTCCGGCCGGGTCACGCCGGGCCAGGCGGAGGACTCCTCGGCGATCACGAGCGCGCCCGGGTGGGCGGTGCGGACCGTCGTGGTGAGCTGCCGCAGCAGTTCGACCGCCTCCAGGTTCTCTCGCCCGCCCAGGGCGTTCGGCAGCCACTCGCCCTCGCCCCGGGAGTAGTCCAGGTAGAGCATCGAGGAGACCGCGTCGACGCGAAGACCGTCCGCGTGGAACTCGGCGAGCCAGTACGAAGCGGCGGACAGCAGGAAACTGCGGACCTCGGGGCGGCCGTAGTCGAAGATGTACGTGCCCCAGTCGGGGTGCTCACCGCGCCGGGGGTCGGGATGCTCGTACAGGGCGGTCCCGTCGAAGCCGCCCAGGCACCAAGCGTCCCGCGGGAAGTGCGCCGGCACGAAGTCGAACAGCACTCCCACGCCCAGCCCGTGCAGGTGGTCCACGAGGAAGCGCAGCCCGTCCGGGTCGCCGTGACGGGCGGTGGGCGCGAAATAGGAGCCGACCTGGTACCCCCAGGAGGCGGTCAGCGGGTGCTCCGCCAGCGGCAGCAGCTGCACGTGCGTGAAGCTCAGCCGCGTCACGTGCTCACCCAGCCGGCGCGCGAGGTCGCGGTAGTCCAGCCAGGAGCCGTCCTCCCGCTGGCGCCATGAGGGCAGGTGCACCTCGTAGACGCTCATCGGCCGGTCGGCGCCCTGCCGGGCGGGGCGCTCGCGCATCCACTGTGTGTCACGCCAGCGGTGGGAAGTCGCCGTGACCACCGACGCGTTGGCCGGCGGGCACTCGGCGGCCCGGGCCAGCGGGTCCGACTTCTCGCGCCAGCGCCCGTCCGCCCCGCAGACCACGAAGCGGTAGCGGGCGCCCGCGCCCACGCCGGGCACGAACAGCGCCCAGACCCCGCCGGTGTCGGTGCGGCTCATCAAGTGGCCGCGCCCGTCCCAGCCGTTGAAGTCGCCCGTGACCTGCACACCGCGGGCGTTCGGCGCCCACACGGCGAACAGTGTGCCGGCCGGGGCGCCGCCCGACGCCGGGAGCGGGCGCGCCCCCAGCAGCTCCCACAGCCGCGTGTGCCGGCCCTCGGCGAACAGCGCGAGGCCGTCCTCGTCCAGCGCCGGCGGCCACTGGTAGGGGTCCTGCCGTCGCCGCCACTGCCCGTCGGTGCATTCCCACACCGTGTACAGCCCGACCCCGCTCGGTACCACGGTGCCGAACAGCCCGTCCGGGTGCAGGCGGCGAAGCGGGATCCGCCGGCCGTCGCACACCTCCACGTCCACGGCGTCCGCCCCGCGGGCCAGTACCGTGACCGCCGTCCCCTCCGCGCACGGGTGCGCGCCCAGCAGCCGGTGCGGGTCGGCGATCTGGCCAGACAGCAGCTGCCACATGCGCTCCTCTGTGGGCAGGCCGGCCACCTCGCGCACCGGGGCGGTCACGGTGCCGCCCCCGCATCCTGCTGACCCAGCGTCAGGTCCCGGACGGCGCCTAGGGGCACGGAGACCCAGTTCGGGCGGTTCCTCGTCTCGTACAGGACCTCGTAGACGGCCTTGTCCAGCTCGAAGGCCCGGAGCAGGCGCCAGTCGGCGGACGTGATGCCGCCGTACCCGCGGAGGAAGGCGTCCGAGGCCCCTTCCGCCCAGCCCGGACCGTCCTCGCGCCGGGTGCGGGCGGCGTAGTCGATGGACCGCAGCATCCCCGCGACGTCCTGCAGCGGGGAGCGCCAGGCCACCCGCTCCGCCGGCGAGGCCGACGGCTCCCCCTCGAAGTCGATCAGCAGCCAGCCGTCCCCGGTGCGCAGCACCTGCCCCAGGTGGAGGTCCCCGTGGACACGCTGCAGCCGGCCGCTCAGCGGCCCGTGCAGCTCCACGGCCAGCGAGGCGCGCAGGCTCGGCTCGAACGGCCGTAGCACCGGCACCTGCTCCAGTGCCTCTTCGAGCCGCACGGACATCCCGGCGGTCAGCCGCCGCGCCGCGGACGGCGTCAGCGCTGCCGAGCCGAAGGCGCGCGCCAGCGCCCGGTGGATGGAGCGGACGGCCGCGCCGAGTGCGGCGAAGTCCTCCGGTGCCAGTTCGGCGCCGTCCGCCGCAGCGGTGGCCAGCGTCCACCCGTCGACGGCGCCCGGGACGAAGGACTGCACCAGCCCCAAAGTGACCGGGCCGAGTTCGGTATCGCCCTCGATCGACCCGAGCACCGGGGCGATCGGGGCCCCGGCCTCGCCGCCGATCCGGCGCAGCACGTCCAGGTCGGGGTTGGTCCCCGCCACCGCTCGGCGGAACAGCTTGAGGATGAAGCGCTCGCCGAACACCACCGAGCTGTTGGACTGCTCGGCCTGCAGCGGGCGGACACCGAGTCCGGCCCGGACCGCGAGCTGCAGCGCCCCCTCCCGCTCGGAGCGGAACCGCACAGGGCCGCTGCTGCGGCCCGTCGCGACCCGCTGCAGCAGCAAGGACATCAGCTCGGGGTCGCTGGTGGCCTCGTAGACCAGCCGGCCGTCAATGACGGCGATCGGGTCGGCGCACAGCCACGACGGCACCGAGGTGCGCACGCCCACCGGGACCTGGTAGCGCTGCACCGTCCCGTCGCTCATCTCGGCGGCCACGATCAGCAGCCGTGCCTCGGGGCCGTCGTGCGCCGGGGCGGGCACCAGGGTCGCGGTCGAGGTGACGGTGACGTCCCGGACCGACTGGTTCTTGCCCGCGAACCAGCGCTGGGCCTGCAGCCAGCGGCCCAGGGCCGCCTCCATGCCGGTCATTCCTCCTCCAGGTGGCGCAGGTGCAGCCAGTAGAAGCCGTAGGGGGACAGGGTGACGGGGAAGTCCTCGTCACCGACGGAGCCGAACACCTCGCCGCCCGTCGCCTCCATCACGACGCGGCCCCGGTGGTCCTTCAACGGGAGCGACGCCCGCTGCGGGCGGCCCGAGAGGTTGAAGACGCACAGGACCACGTCGTCCGTGTCCGCGCTGTCCGCCCGGTGGCTGCGCAGGTAGCTCAGGACGGCGGGGTTCTCACCCTCCACCTCGGTGTACGTGCCGAGCCCGAAGGCGCGGTGCTCCTTGCGGACCTGCAGCATCTGGCGGTTCCAGTGCAGCAGACTGGAGGGCACACGCTGCTGGGCCTCGACGTTGACCGCCTGGTGCCCGTAGACGGTGTCTGCCACCACCGGTAGGTACAGCTGTCCCGGGTCCGCGGTCGAAAAACCGGCGTTGCGGTCGGGGGTCCACTGCATCGGGGTGCGCACGGCGTCGCGGTCGCTGAGCCAGATGTTGTCGCCCATGCCGATCTCGTCGCCGTAGTACAGGATCGGCGAGCCGGGCAGCGACAGCAGCATCGCGGTGAACAGGCGGACCTGCCGGTCGTCGCCGTCCAGCAGCGGGGCGAGCCGTCGGCGGATGCCTATGTTGGCCCTCATCCGCGGGTCCCTGGCGTACTCGCCGTACATGTACGCGCGGTCCTCGTCGGTGACCATCTCCAGGGTCAGCTCGTCGTGGTTGCGCAGGAACAGCCCCCACTGGCAACCGTCCGGGATGGCCGGCGTCTGGGCGAGCACCTCGGCGACCGGGTAGCGCGACTCGCGCCGCACCGCCATGAACATCCGCGGCATCAGCGGGAAATGGAAGGCCATGTGGCACTCGTCGCCCCCGGCGGAGGTGTCGCCGAAGTAGGCGACGACATCCTCCGGCGGCTGGTTGGCCTCGGCCAGCAGGACCCGGTCGCCATACTCGTCGTCGACCACCTTCCGGCACAGCTTGATGAAGTCGTGGGTGGCCGGGAGGTTCTCGCAGTTGGTGCCCTCCGCGGCGAACAGGTAGGGCACCGCGTCCAGCCGCAGTCCGTCCACGCCGAGGTCCAGCCAGAAGCGCAGCACGTCGAGGACCGTCTCCTGCACCGCCGGGTTCTCGTAGTTCAGGTCCGGCTGGTGGCTGAAGAAACGGTGCCAGAAGTACTGGCCGCGGACCGGGTCGTAGGTCCAGTTCGAGCGCTCGGTGTCGACGAAGATGATGCGTGCGTCCGGGTAGCCGGAGTCGTCGTCGGCCCACATGTAGTACTCCCCGTACGGCCCGTCGGGGTCGCTGCGGGAGGCCTGGAACCACGGGTGCTCGTCGGAGGTGTGGTTGAGCACCAGGTCGATCATGACCCGGATGCCACGGCGGTGCGCCTCGTCCAGCAGCCGCACGAACTCGTCCATGGTCCCGAACTCCGGGAGCACGGACCGGAAGTCGCTGATGTCGTACCCGCCGTCGCGTAGGGGCGAGGCGTAGAACGGCGGCAGCCACAGGCAGTCGACGCCCAGCCAGGACAGGTAGTCCAGGCGCTCGGTCAGCCCCGTGAGGTCTCCCGTGCCGTTGCCGTCCGAGTCATGGAAGGCGCGCACCAGCACCTCGTAGAAGACCGCCGTCTTGAACCAGTGCGGACCGCCTTCCGCCGGCCCGGCGCCGGCCGCGGACACCGGCTCGCGGCCGCTCATGCCCTCACCACCGCCGCGATGTGGGCCGCCTGGTGCAGCGGTTCGATCTTCACGTACGTCTCCTCGGTCCAGTGGAAGAGGTCTCCGCTCACTTCGTCGAGGACTGCGAAAGCTCCGGGCTCCAGGCAGAGACGGCGGAAGTCCCAGCTGACCTTTCCCTCCTGGGCGGTCGCCGGGTCCAGCGAGACAACGACGAGGACCAGGTCCCCGCTGACCTGGTCGCGCTTGGAGTACGCGACCAGGGAGTCGTTGTCGGTCGGGTGGAAGTGCAGGTCGCGCAGCTGCCGCAGCGCCGGGTGGGCGCGGCGGATCTCGTTCAGCCGGGTGATCCACGGCTGCAGCGAGCGGCCCTGCTCTAGCGCCCCCCAGAAGTCCCGGGGGCGCAGTTCGTACTTCTCCGAGTTCAGGTACTCCTCGCCTCCCGCGGCGAGCGGCTCGGACTCGTAGAGCTCGAACCCGGCGTACACGCCCCAGGTCGGTGCCAGGGTGGCCGCCAGGGCGGCGCGGATGGCGAACATCGCCGGCTGGGCGTGCTGCAGCGAGCGCGGCAGGATGTCGGGCGTGGTCACGAACAGGTTGGGCCGGCACTCGTGGGCGTGCGCGACCAGTTCGCTGCCGAAGCCCTCGATCTCGACCTTGGTCTCCCGCCAGGTGAAGTAGGTGTAGGACTGGGTGAAGCCCAGCCGGGCCAGGCCGTACAACCGGGCCGGCCGGGTGAACGCCTCGGCCAGGAACAGCACGTCCGGGCAGGTCCGCTTCACCTCGCCGATGAGCCAGTGCCAGAAGTCCGGTGGCTTCGTGTGCGGGTTGTCGACCCGGAAGATCCGCACCCCGTGCCGCACCCAGTGCAGGACCACGCGCAACACCTCGGCGTACAAGCCGTCGCGGTCGTTGTCGAAGTTGAGCGGGTAGATGTCCTCGTACCGCTTCGGAGGGTTCTCCGCGTAGGCGATCGAGCCGTCGGGCTTGCGGGTGAACCACTCGGGGTGCTCGGCCACCCAGGGGTGGTCGGGCGAGCACTGCAGCGCTAGGTCGAGGGCGATCTCCAGGCCGAGTTCCCGGGCGCGGGCGACGAAGGCGTCAAAGTCGTCGAGCGTGCCCAGCTCGGGGTGGACCGCGTCGTGGCCGCCGTCCGCCGAGCCGATCGCCCAGGGCGAGCCGGGATCGCCGGGCTGCGCCACCACCGCGTTGTTGCGCCCCTTGCGGTTGGTCCGGCCGATCGGGTGGATCGGCGGCAGGTACACCACGTCGAAGCCCATCGTGCTGACCCGTTCCAGCTCGGCCGCCGCGGTGGCGAAGGTCCCGTGCAGCGCGGTGCCGGCCGTGTCGCGGCCGCCCGTGGAGCGGGGGAAGAACTCGTACCAGGCACCGGACAGGGCGCGCTCGCGGTCCACCCACAGCTCGTGGGTGCGCCCCGGCGACTGAAGGCGCCTCACCGGCCGCTCGGCCATTAGTTGCAGGACCGGCGTGGACAGGGCGGGCCCGAGGCGCTCCTCGGTCAGCGCGCCGTCCCGGCGCAGGGCGCCCGCCGCGTCCCGCAGCAGCAGCCGCTCGCCGGCCGCGGCGGCGTCGGCCGCCTCGTCGAGCAGCCGCGCGCCCTCTTCCAGGTCGACCGCGAGCAGCGCGGGATTGACACCGGCCTCGGCCTTCACCCGTACGGCGTGGCACCAGGTGGCCCAGGAATCGTCCCAGCCGTCGACGCGGAAGCGCCACAGGCCCGCATGGTCGGGCACCAGCAGTGCGTGCCACCGGTCCGCATCGTCGGGCGAGCGGCTCATCGCGGTGTACCGCGGCGCCGGGTCGTCAGGCCCCTGCCACACGAGGGCCGCGCCCACCGCGTCGTGTCCCTCGCGCCAGACGGCGGCGCTGACGGCAACGGCTTCGCCTACGGCCGCCTTGCCCGGCAGGCCCTCTCCCACCACTGGGGTCACGTCCTCGACCACAATCCTGTTCATCAAATGCCCTTCCCGGGCCGGATCCGCGACCCGGTGCCGGGGACCACCCCCTCGCTCGTCCCCGGCGCCGGGAGTTCAGCGGGCGTCCGGACCGATGATCCAGTGCTCGCGGGTGACCAGCCGGTGGTCGTAGCGGGGCTCGATCAGCTCGGCCAGCTCCTCCTCGGCGTGCTTGAACTCGGCGGACTCCAGCGCCGCGGCCAGCGACTGCTCGTCGTCGAACCACATCAGGTGGACGGCGTCGAGCATGGCCTCGCCCAGGGCGTAGTAGCCGTCCCGGGTGTGGTTCTGCAGGTAGCCGCGCAGGCCCGGCACCTTCGCCAGGCGGGAGGCGTAGCTGCTCAGGCTGCGCTCGCGGAAGGCGTCGAGCGGCAGGCGCTCGGCCCGCTTGACCAGGCGAAGCAGCTTGACGCCGCTGCCGGTGCCCTCGTGCCGCGGCGGCTCCTTGACGACGTGCGCATCGGTGTCGAGGACCACGGTGCGCCAGAAGGCGGCCCACTTGGGCTCGTCCAGGCGGGCACCGTTCAGGAACTCGTCGGTCTGCAGCGAGGCCAGCTGCTCCTGCTCGTTGGCCAGCCAGATCTCGGCGACGCCGCTCCACAGCGGCTCGCCCTCACCGTCGAGGAAGGACGGGATGCGGGTGTCGATCGCGTACTTGCGGATCTGCGGGATCTTGCTGGCGTACTGGACGGCGTGCACGTCCAGCCAGTAGTCCTGGAACTCCCGCTCCGTCATGCCCGGCTTGGGCGCGGCGAAGATGAGCTGGTGGATCATGGAAACTCCCGTCGGATGTAGGGCGGTGCGGTGGCTGACGTCCGGTCAGACCTGGTAGCGCTTGACCACGTCCGACGCGAAGCCGAGGTAGTCGCGCAGCGGCCAGACCTCCTCGAATTCGAGGTACTCGCGCATCGGCAGCCGTCCGAGGGCGGTGCGGTCGAGTTCCTCGGCGTCGGGCGAGTCGATGATGGCGATCACGCGCTTCTGCGCCGCCACCTTCCAGATGCCGACGCAGAAGCCGGAGTCGATGGTCTCCTGCGCGTGCTGGGCCTCCTCGGCCTCGATCTCCCACAGCTCGTCGAGGGAGATCCGGCCCTCGTGGTTCCACTTCATCTGTACGTAGAACAGCATCTGAACTCCCATGGTGGGGGCGGTCGTTGACGCGGGACGGTGCGGCCGGGAACCGACCGCCTCATGCGCTCGAACGTATGATGGTGCGGTCGTCCAGGGCCTGGCTCAGCAGCAGCGCGGCCTGGGCCGCGGAGGCGAGAGTCACGTGGTGGTGCCAGCCGCGGAACGAGCGGCCTTCGAAGTGCTGCAGCCCGGTGCGCTCGGCGAGGACGGGAGCGCTGTCGGCGTGCCGGTCGGCCATCCGCAGGAGCGCCAAGGGCTCGTGCATCCCCGACGGGTCGAGGTTGGTCACCCAGTACTCGGCGCGGGCCGGGTCAGGGCTGACGCGGTGCAGCACCCGGCGGTGCAGCAGCGGCAGCCCGTCGCGGAACGGCTCCCCGAATCCGGTGCTGCGGGGCAGCGCGGTCATCGTGTAGACGTCCTGCGTGCGGCCGCCGCGCCGCTCGGCGCCCCGCAGCAGCCGTGTCCGGTCGCCCTCGGGGTTCAGTCCGACGAGGTCCGCGAGGGTCTGCGGTCCGTTCGGGCGGGCGCCCGAGCGCAGTGGCGTGCCGGCCGGCACCCGCAGCAGGTACATCAGGCCGCGGCTCTCCAGTCCGCGGACGACTACCGCGACATCCGTGCGGTCGTGGACGTGGCCGACCAGCGGGAGGGGGCGCAGCCTCCAGTCGCCCATCATCTCGTCCACCGCGTCCAGCAGGTGCCGGCGACGTGGCTGCGACCGTTCGCCGGGGGGCACGTTCGCCTTGGCGCGCAGCGGGCCCTCGTCCCACTTCCTGGTGAGCATCAGACGCCAGTTCACCGGGACGCTGCCCAGGTCGCCGGCGACTTCCACGGCGAGGGCGCTCTGGCAGTTGAGCACCCGGCCCTCGGAGGGAGCGAACTGGCGGTCCACGCCGACCGAGTCGGTGCCGTTCTTGGCGAACGCGACGTCGCGCACGAGCCACGCCCTCGGTGCCAGTTCGCGGTACACCAGCGCGGCGAGTTCCCGGCGCACCGGCGCCCAGGCCCAGGGGCTCTGGTTCACGAACTGCTGCAGGGACTGGATGGGGTCACGCCCGTCGCCGAGTCCGGCGATCCGGCGGATGGTCTTGCGCCCGTCGACATGCAGCAGGCCCCGGACGTACAGCTCGCCCCAGCGGCGCTGGTCGGCCCGGGCGAAGGAGGAGAAAATCGTCTGGCAGAATTCGGAGATCTCAAGGTTGTCCAGCCGTCCGCCCAGTACGGCAGCAGCATGCAGGGCAGCCATTGTTTCTCCGTCTCCTCATCTGCGGGGCGGGAATTTCCTGCCCGGGCGTATTCCGCCGGGGCGCCGGAAGATTCCCGGAGGTCCTGGCGGTGCCTTCATACTGGCGAGCGGAAGAACAGGCCCGCCAGGGCAAAGAGGGACTACGTTGTTTCTCGGCAGCAACATCGTGACGTTTAGGAAACTGCCTGCAACAACGTGTTTTTGTACTTGTCTTTTCCGCCTGAGCGGGCTTTCGGCGCCGACGGCCGGGATGGTGCCGCCCCTTCGGTCAGGG